>DTSC01000188.1 GCA_012965625.1 Flavobacteriales bacterium
TGCTACTGAGCGAGTTTATGATCTGGTTAAAAAGGGGGTGCCTTTCAGGGAAGCCTATCAACAGGTATCGTCCTCTATCCATCCTTGAAACCCTGACCCTTAAAGGTGGAAGGAAATTGCAAAAAGGGGGTACTGATCTCTGCAAAAGAATGGGATGAAGACGGCAATCTAACCAACGACGAAACCCGGTAATCCCCAAACATTATCCTGTCAAGTTCTGAAGTAGGACTATAATTTACCCCTATCTCAGTCCTTGCTGATGGTAGCTTATGTTTCTTATATTTGAGTATGCTACGCCACCTCCTTATCCTCCCCTTCTGCCTTTGGCTCACCTTAGCCTCAGCAGTAAACCTCGACTCCCTCTGGGGCGTGTGGAACGACAAAACCCAGCCTGATACCAATAGGCTTAAAGCTATGCATAAAATAGCTATTGGGATTATCTACTCCCAACCCGACTCTGCTTTTTACTTTGCACAAATGGGGTACGACCTGGCAGAATCTGTTAACAATAAAAAAAAGATGGGAAATGCTTTAATCACGCAAGGAGTATCATTTGCAAATCGAGGCGATTACGCCAAAGCCATAGACTATTACACTAGAAGCTTAAAAATACAAGAGGAGATAGGAGATAAAAAAGGCATTGCGTACTCTTTGAGTAACATTGGAATTATTTATTATCATCAGGGCGATTATGCCAAAGCCATAGACTATTACACTAAATGCTTAAAAATAAGTGAGGAGCTGGGGGATAAAAAAGGCATTGCTGCCACTCTAATTAACATTGGAAATATTTATAAAAATCAGGGTAATTACGCCAAAGCCATGGACTATTACACCAGAAACTTAAAAATAAATGAGGAGCTGGGAGATGAAAATGGCATTACTGCCTCTTTAAATAACATTGGAATTATTTATTATCATCAGGGCGATTACGCCAAAGCCATGGATTATTACACAAGAAGCATAAAAATATATGAGGAGCTGGGGGATAAAAAAGGCATTGCTGCCACTCTAATTAACATTGGAATTATTTATAATGATCAGGGCGATTACGCCAAAGCCATAGACTATTACACCAAATGCTTAAAAATAAGAGAGGAAATAGGAGATAAAAATGGCATTGCTAACTCTTTAAATAGCATTGGAAATATTTATAAAAATCAAGGCGACTACGGCAAAGCACTGGAGATATACACAAAATCACTGAGCATTGCAAAGGAAATAGGTAATGTTATTAGAATCAGATATGCTTCTCAAAATCTATGGGAGGTCCACAAAAAGCTGGGAAAGCACAAACAAGCCCTTGAGATGCACGAACTCTACATTGAGATGCGCGACAGCCTCAACAACATGGAGAACAAGGAAGCCGCCATAAAGCTTCAGTATCAGCACCAAAACGAAAAAGAGCAAGCAGTGGCCGAAGCAAAGCACCAGGAGGCAATGGCCCTTTCAGCAGAAAGAGAAAAGCGCCAAAAGCTCATCGCCTGGTCCGCAGGAGGAGGGCTTGTAATGGTACTCCTCTTTGCCTTTTTTATCTTCAACCGCTTGCAGGTAACCCGCAAGCAAAAAAAGGTCATTGAAGATCAGGCCGAAGACATCACCGACAGCATCCGCTATGCCAGAAACATACAGCAGGCCCTGCTGCCCACCATTGATAACCTTAATGAGGCATTGCCAGATGGATTTGTCCTCCTCCAGCCCAAAGACATTGTCAGCGGAGACTTTTACTGGTTGCAGCAGTACAACAACCAGGTGTATTTCGCCGTATGCGACTGTACGGGCCACGGCGTTCCCGGTGCTTTCATGAGCATGATCGGCTCTTCCCTCCTGGATGAGGCCGTAGTAGAGAAAGGAATTACAAAGCCCAGCGAGATCTTCTTTGAGGTGAGAAAGGGTTTTATCAACGCCCTTAAGCAGTCAGGAGAGGCAGACCAGCAGAAAGACGGCATGGATGCAGTGCTTTGCAGCTGGAACAAGAACGGCAATTTAGAGTATGCCCTTGCCTACAACCCCTTGCTGCTCATACGCGAAGGGGAGATATTAGAGACCAAAGCCGACATGCAACCTGTGGGGTACCACACTGAAGAACAAAAACCCTTTACCCACCACGAGCTGAAGCTGGAGAAAGGAGATACGGTCTACATCTTCTCAGATGGCTACCCAGACCAGTTCGGTGGGAAGAGGAACAAGAAGTTCATGATGAAGAACTTTAAGAAACTGCTTGTATCCATACAAGACAAAACCATGAGGGAGCAGAAAGCCATCTTAGAAACTACCATGAAAGAATGGAAAGGCGATAACGAGCAGGTGGATGATATCCTGGTGATGGGGGTGAGGTTTTAATAAAGCATAATTTGAAGAACAGAATATACATATTAACTCTTGTTTTACTCCTGGCCCCCGGGTTATCCCCCGCCGTAAACCTCGACTCCCTCTGGGGTGTGTGGAACGACAAGACCCAAGCGGACACCAACCGATTGAAAGCCATGAATAAAATAGCCTGGGATGGGTATTTGTTCTCTCAGCCCGACAGTGCTTTGTATTTTGCTGAATTGCAGTACAAATTTGCTAGGATCGTAGGCAATAAAAAATGGATGGCAAATGCATATAATTTGCAAGGAGTGTCTTTTGCAATTAGAGGTAATTATGGGCAAGCTTTGCTATATTATAACCAAAGCCTTAATATCAGAGAAGAAATAGGTGATAACTTTGAAATTGCCAAATCTTACGGCAATATTGGGAGTGCTTACAGGGATCAGGGGAATTATGGTCAAGCCTTGTCCTATTACAGCAAAAGCTTAAAGATATTTGAAGAAATAAGTAATAAAAGGAGACTGGCTGATTCTTACATTAAGATTGGGGCTATTTACAGTATACAAGGCAATCATGAGCAGGCCTTGGCCCATTACGGAAAATGCCTAAAGATCTTTGAAGAACTAGATGATAAAAAGGGACTGGCTGATTCTTACAACAACATTGGGAATATTTACAAGAACCAAGGCAATTATAAACAGGCCTTAGAGGATCACAGTAAAAGCTTAAAGCTCAAAGAAGAGATAGGCGATGTAAACGGCATGGCTGATTCTTACAACAACATTGGGATTATATACCAAGAACAAGGCAACTACAAAGAAGCGCTCCAGTACTTTCAAAAGTGTTTAGAAATAACAGAAGAAATAGGCGATAAAAGAGGAATGGCTATTTCTTTAGGTAACACTGGTAGTATTTATACCACACAAGGCAATTACG
>DTSC01000189.1:0-613 GCA_012965625.1 Flavobacteriales bacterium
TCCAGACAAACGAAAATGGATGCTATCAATGCAGGGATAAATTACCAGTCAAAAGGAGGCATGAACAGCTCCACTTCAGGAACCATATATACAATTCCTGTTGTTGTGCATATTGTACACAACAATGGAACAGAGAACATTTCTGATGCCCAAGTTCTGCAGGGAATACAGGACCTCAATGATGGTTTTGCCAACCAGGGCCCTTACCAGGATGTGAATGGAGTGGATGTGGAAATCGTCTTCTGCATGGCAGAAAGGGATCCCAATGACAATGCAACCAACGGAATAACAAGGGATATAAGCCCATTGACTGATATGATCATGGAAGATGATGACATTACCCTTAAAGATATTAATAGATGGAATCCAAATGACTACCTAAATATTTGGCTGGTTCAATCCATTACCTCCTTGTCTTCTGGGCCTGGGGTCGCTGGATATGCTTATTTCCCGAGCTCTCACGGCCAGCCAGAAGACGGAATTGTAAATGAAGCAGCATATTTTGGAAGTTCCACTGGTAATTCTAGTGTACACATTCATGAAGCAGGACATTATCTTGGACTATACCATACTTTCGAGGGTGGATGTACTAACAATGATTGCTTAAATGATG
>DTSC01000189.1:695-3229 GCA_012965625.1 Flavobacteriales bacterium
TGCAAACAATCCCTTCCGTCCAATTGCGAATGGGGGAATTGGTGATCAAAATGATTTTATTAAAAACCACATGGATTATGGCGATATTGCTTGCCATACCTCATTTACAAATGGACAAAGAGACAGGATGCGAACGGCCTTAACGACATCCAGATACTCACTATTGCAGTCTAATGGTTGTGTATCTCCTTGTAATGATCCAATGACCATTTCATTTACAACAAGCGCAACAGCTGTTACCATTGGCACTATTGTGAATTTCAACAGCATATCCACCGGAAACATTAGCAGCTATGATTGGTCAATAAACAATGTAACTTTTGCTTCCACTCAAAGTGCTTCTTTTCCATTTAATACAATTGGCAATTTTTGGGTAGTACTTACGCTAAACAATGCAGATCCAAATTGCCAGGAGCAGGACTCTGTTCTCATTAGAGTAGATTGTGATGCACAAGCCACATTTACCTCAAGTGCTACCAGTATCAATCCCGGTGATCAGATAACATTTACCAGCACAACGACAGGGGCTACCAGCTATCAATGGTATATTGATGGTGACCCTCAGGTATCTACACTAAATTTCACATATACATTCCCCATTGCAGGAGGATTTATGGTAAATTTAGTAACATGCAACAGCAATTGTTGCGATACCTCTGCTTTTCAGTTTATAAGGGTTGGCTTGTGTAATAGCAAAGAAGCCAATATGTGGTATTTTGGCGAAAATAGTGCTCTGGACTTTAATTCTGGTTCTCCTGTTCCTGTTTTCAACAGTGCCATGAACACGATAGAAGGCTGCTCTAGTATTTCAGATAAAAATGGTCAGCTTTTATTTTATACAAATGGCGTTTCTGTATGGAATAAAAACCATCAGGTCATGCAAAACGGAACAGACCTATGGGGCCACGAGAGCACAAATCAGTCAGCCATCATTATAAAACAACCAGGAAGCCAGACCATCTATTATATTTTTACCAATGATGCTCAGGCAGGACACTTCTCGCTTTGGGCCGCACCAGTACCCGGTGCTCATGCCTATAGTGTAGTAGATATGAGTTTAAATGGAGGCCTTGGAGCTGTTGTAAGTAAAAACAACCTGCTTTATGTCCGAACATGCGAGATGTTAGCTGCTGTTCGCCATGCCAATGGGACCGATGCATGGATAGTCACTCATAAATTTGGCACGAATGAGTATTATGCTTATTTGCTTACTTGCAATGGGGTGGATTCAATTCCGGTGATTAGCTCAGTGGGGGATACAGTGGGGGATTTAGCCAATCCAGGAGTAGGAATAGCAAGTGCAGGTGGTATAGCAATCTCTCCTGATGGAAAAAGAATTGCTAGCACCCATAGGATAAAACAAGCATTCCAGTTAGGTGATTTTAATACTTCCACAGGGGAAATTTCAAATATAAAGAATATTATTAATGCTTCTTATAATTATGGAGTTGCCTTCTCAATTGATGGAAACAAATTATATTCGTCTTGTAGCAATGGCAAGCTTTTTCAATACAATGTAAGCCTGAACAATACAGCGGCAATACTTGCATCAGAATATCTCGTTGCAACAGGTTCTAATTCCAGTCCTGGTTCTCTTCGGCTAGGACCTGATGGTAAAATTTATTGCACAGCATATTATAGCACCAACCAAACCTTAGGTGTAATACAGAACCCTAATGCATCAGGAATTGCTTGTGGGTACCTTGACAATGGAGTCTATTTAGGGGCAAATCCTCGATATGGCCTCCCCAATTTCTTAATGGACTACCTTGCTCCTAAAAAAGCTGCAAAAATTCAGGGAGATTCAGTTATTTGTGATGTTTCCACATATTATATTAAAAACAATTGTGGTCTGGGAGGAGATAGTATCTCCTGGATACTGAATGGAAGTTCAAGCATTGTATCTGCAATAGATTCTGCTATAACCATCGCTCCCTCTCAGGCAGGGGTTGACACCTTAATATCATTTCAATATGCAAGCTGCGGAATTGTTTCTGATACCCTTCTAATACAGGTTGAAACAGGCAGTACTTCATTCAGCCTAGGTAACGATACAACAACTTGCGATTTAGTGGCTATGCAGCTGGATGCCGGTACCGGATTTTTGGATTATTTATGGAGCACAGCGAACACTAGTCAAACTATAAATGTAAATTCAGAAGGGATTTACTGGGTGGAAGTGATGGATTTAAATGGTTGTAAATCAAGGGATACCATAGAGATTATTCAGGCAAATGCAAGCCCTCCTGTTGACCTGGGAGCAGATACGATGGTATGTCCGGGAATTGTGATACCTATGGATGCAGGGCCTGGTTATATAAAATATGCTTGGCAGGATTTTTCAGATAACCAGCTCTTCACAGCATGGCTGCCAGGAACATATTGGGTGGAAGCTACGGACTCCTGTGGCAATATTTCTATGGACACCATCCAGGTTCTTGCAGTGGATACAGTAAATTTATCCTTGGGTGCAGACATTGAATTGTGTAATGGGGAAGCAATGGACCTGGATGCAGGCCAAGATTACGTCACTC
>DTSC01000190.1 GCA_012965625.1 Flavobacteriales bacterium
TGGTGGCATCAGCTAAGCCTGCAATAATTCTATTGCGTTTTGGGAAATTTTCTCTATCAGGATTTGTTTTACTTATAAACTCTGTTACCATTCCTCCTGCACCATACATGCTATTGAGTACCGGCTTATGAATATAGGGATAAACCCTGTCGTGGCCATGTGCAACAACTGCAATCGTTTCCATATTGTTCTTCAAAGCAGCTTTATGTGCACAGATATCTATTCCATAAGCAAGACCACTAACAATAACCACATCATAACTGGAGAGATCTTTAACCAGCTCGTTACAAATTTCTTTGCCGTATTCTGTTGCCATCCTGGTTCCAACAATACTTATTACCTTTTGTTGGTTTAAGTTCATATTGCCCCTGGCATATAACATTATTGGACCATCGTTGCAATATTTAAGTCTTTTCGGATATTCCTTATCCAAATAAAAAAGAGGCTTAACTGAATGGGCTTCTATAAATCTAATCTCCTCTTCAGCCCTTTCAATAACTTTTTGTGAGCATATAGCATTGGCAACATTTCCGCCAATTCCAGGAATTTTTAATAATGCAGCTTTCTTTTCTTTAAAAACAGCTTCAACACTGCCACAATAAGCAATGAGCTTTTTGGCTACTACATCACCAACACCTTCAATAAGGGTAATTCCAATCTGATATTTTAATTCTTCTTTCAAAGCCAATAATTTATGCTCCAAAATTACCATCTATTTGCATCTTGCAATAGATTTGCGAAGTTTTATTTTAAGCTGATCACAATTTCCATTCGCTTTTTAGGTTATTTCATACATTCGCATATTAATATCTTTATTAATAGCGATTCATAGGCTATATGAAAACCATAGGAATCATTCCATCCAGATACGAATCAAGCAGGTTGCCAGGCAAACCGTTGATTGATATAAATGGCAAGTCTATGGTTCAGCGGGTTTTTGAGCAGGTTTCCAAATCAGATTTAGATGCGGTAATCGTTGCAACTGATGATGACAGAATTTATCAGCATGTTTTATCTTTCGGAGGAATAGCAATAATGACATCCAAGGATCACAGCAATGGCACTGAACGATGTGCTGAGGTGATCGAAGAGCTGGAAGATGGTTATGATATTGCAATCAACATACAAGGAGACGAGCCCTTTATTCATCCTGAACAGATTAACCAGGTAAACAGCCTCTGCAAGAAAGAAGGGGTAATTATAGGCACGTTGATAAAGAAAATTGAAACAATTGAAGAATTATTGGACCCAGATGCAATTAAAAAGGTTGTTGTGAACGACCAATTGGAAGCCATTTATTTTAGTCGCTCACCTATACCTTATTTGCAAGGAGTAAGCCAAGCCAAGTGGTTAGAGAAACAAACTTATTATAAGCATATCGGCATCTATGGGTTTAAAACAGAAGTGTTAAAAAACATCGTACAATTGCCGCCTTCGACAAATGAGTTGGCTGAATCTTTGGAGCAGCTAAGATGGTTGGACAACGGACTTAGGATCAATACTGAAATTACTGAACATGAGTCTCCGTCAGTTGACACAGAGAAGGACCTTGATCTGGCAAGGAACTTCCATCCATAGATTTATTAATGTTATTATGTTAAAAACAATCCGGTGAATGCTCTTTTTAGCATCATTAATTTTATTAGTTTAGCAATGTCATTAAATATTGATCAATGGGCATAGAAAAACACATAAGAGACTTGCTCCTAAGATATGATTGTGTAATCGTGCCTGGGTTTGGAGGGTTTATTGCCAATCCTGAATCTGCAAAAGTTGATCCCAGAACCCATCAATTTACTCCGCCGGCAAGAAGCATAAGCTTTAACAGTAACCTTAAGCGAAACGACGGCTTGTTAGCCGACAGAGTCGCCGAAATTAATGAGACCTCATATGAAGTAGCGATAGAAACAATAAACACATTTGTTTCAGGCATTAACAGGGACTTGAATGAAGGGAGAAGCGTAACCCTTTCTAAAATTGGCATATTTTGTTACGACAAAGAAGAAAACGTTCAGTTTGAACCAGATATTTCTGCCAACAACCTGATTGAGTCTTTTGGCTTTACTTCGTTTAAATCCCCAGCCATTCAAAGAGACTCCATTGAAAGAAAAATAGAAAAGAAAATTATTGCTGCCAGCCCCAAGCTTAAGAAGTTTCCAAGTGAGAAACCTCAAACGCCAGGTTCATCTGTTAAGATAAAGAGATATTGGCCTGCTGCCGCCGCAGTATTCCTTTTATGTGTAATGATCTGGGGTTCCTTACAAACCAATATGCTTAAAAACGTTTCATTAAATTCTTCCGATTTAAATCCTTTTTCTGAAACTGTTGCACCAGTTTATCATCCAAGAGTTCATGATAAAGAAGTGATCCCACATGTTAACTCTAAAAGTGAAAATGAAATTGATGCCTGGCTGAAAAGCGTCCCAAAAGAGCCGATCGCCAAGGTCATTAAGCCCAAAATAGTAAAGCGATTTCACGTGATCGGAGGATGCTTTAAGATAAAGGCAAATGCGAACAAGCTTATGAACCGGCTTAAACGCAAAGGATTTGATCCACAGGTGGTTGGGAAAAACCGACGGGGCTTATATCGGGTGGCCTACGGGAGCTATGAAACAAGAGCAACGGCAAAACGAGCCTTGAGAAGTGTGAAGAAAAATCACATTAAATCTGCCTGGCTATTCGTTAGATAATTACTTGCCGGCGTTTTTCTTCTGGTAGATTTTAATTCCCAAGAACAGCAACAGTCCCATTCCGAGCAGAATTACAATACCCCAAAAAGCATCAATCATGCTTTTACCAACCGCAAGAAACACGATGCTTATCAGGAACAAAGTTGCCAATTCATTCCATAGCCGAAGCTTATAACTTGAGTATCTGAATTGACCTTTTGCAAGCTGCCTGTAGATCCTCTCACATTGCAAATGATATAATATCAATCCAAAAACCAGCAACATTTTAATATGAAACCAAGGGCTTAACCAAAGATTGGCAATAGTAGCCAGCCATGTGCCAAAAGTAACGGTTCCTATTAAAGACGGCCAGGCAATGCCATACCATAGCCGTTTTTCCATGATCTTGTATTGAGCTTGAAGGACCTTTTTCTCTCCCTCCTCTTTTTGTTCGGCCTCAGTATGATATATAAATAAGCGGACAATGTAAAAAAGCCCGGCAAACCAGGTGACAACAAAAATAAGATGAAGCGTTTTTAAATAAATCGGAAGCAT
>DTSC01000191.1:0-8646 GCA_012965625.1 Flavobacteriales bacterium
AAAGACCAGCTGCCCCCATCTGTTAAAAATCTTAAACTCTAATAATTCCAAAACGCCTACATGCAACAGGTAAACCATATCATTTTCATCATCATCATTGGGAGAAAATGCATTTGGGATATCAATTTTGGGTTCCACGACCTTCACTATAATATCATCACGCCCTAAACAGCCGTATATGCTGGTTCCGGTTACCTCATAACCGGTAGTATATGTAGGTGTAACTGTTGGATTGTAAATATTGGGATTATTAAGATACGTTGGAGGCATCCATGAGTAGGAGAATCCTCCTGAAGCTTCCAGCTGGCCTTCTTCCCCCTGAGTTACATATATATCCTCACCAGCATCTATATTCGGTAATGGATAAAATGTGATCAATTGTTCTATGGTATCACGACAATTGTTGCCAGTTTCAATAATTAAGGTTACAAAGTGTGGATCATCATCAGAATATGTATGGGTAGTGTTTTGATTTATCAAATCATAATTCCCATCTCCAAAATCCCAGTTCCAGCCAACAATAGGACCTGTATAAGCATTTGTATCAGACTGGTCAGTAAAATTAACGGGTTCATAGACACATACTTTCTCCCATGAAAAATCAGCTATTAGGGGTAATGGAGGCACTATACCAATCGTTAATGTATCTGCACAATAATAATCCTCATTAACAATTAAGGTTACCGGATAGGATCCAAGATCGGGATATGTATAAGTTGGGTTTTCCAAAATACTAGTATCGTTTAAAAGAGAATCGACACCAAAATCCCATTTATAAGTGGCTACAACATTTCCCTCATAAGTAAAGTTGATCTTTAAATTATTACAGGGATCAGGTTCAGATGAAAATAACAAAAGAGGATCATCCAAACATCCAGCTATATTAAATTGAAAATCACGCTTATTGGTAGACAATAATACACCATCTCGATATTCAGAGACACAAATACCTACTACATATTTACCAAGCTGCTCTGGCGTACCTGTTAACCAACCTGTTTGCGGATCTATTTGAAAGGGGTCAGTTGGTGCATATATCGGATAAGAAGCGCTATATGGAGTCACATAATTCACATCAAAATTACTGGATGGTGGCCCAGAAGGGTTTGGTATTATACCCCAGGTTCCATTATTATAATCACTGGGTGTACAGAAGAAATATACTAGTGAATCTCCATCTGGGTCCGTAGCAGAATGATCGTATTCAAAAGGGGCATCCAAACATATTATTGTAGGAGGATAGTTATTATAATAAGGAGAGCTGTTACAAGATGCTTGTGAAGGATCCGGTATCGCAATATCCCAACCAGCTCCTTGCCCTGTAGGATTAAACATATTTATGATCCCCTGATTTCGACAACATCTTTGATAGGTCATGTGATACTTACCCGGGGGCAAGATATAATCTGCTGTATAAACAGCCTCCTGGACACAAATGTCCACAGGTGCATAAAGGCATATATTATAGGTGTTATTTTCCAGCGTATCATCAGGGGGCAGCTCCATTTCAAATTGAATCAACAGATTCTCCAATGAGTCATATACTGAAACATAGATAGGGTCATCATAGGGAGGAACTCCAGTATAACAGTCTCTATATAGTTTTACCGTAAAGCGATAGAAACTAAGGTTAGAATCCAGGCATTCATAAAATATTTCACCACCAATAACATGAGTTGAATAAGTTGGATTGATGACAGATGACGAAACTGAAATTATTATTAATAAAACAATATGTCGCAATACCTTCATTTACTTTAAATCTTATTTATCATTATTTAACCTATCTCTAAAAATGAGGACAAGAGATATCCTGTGTAATTGCTTTTCTTGATTCAATTATATATATCATTGCTACCTCAAAACTTCCCTGTCCCTTACTTGTTTCACGAAGTGTTGAAACATTAATATCATAGCTTAACCCTATGGTTAAGTTCATGTACTCATATGCAGCCATCACAATAGCAGCATCTGAATTTGACCAGATACGGTACCATCCACCTAATCTTATTGCTGCTTCTTTTTCAGTTTTATACTTTACGGCCATACCAAAATTAGTTTCATTAGAAGCCTTTTGAATCATATACAAGCCACTCGGCAAAAGCTCCCATTCACGTGTAATTTCTATTGCAGCTCCAGCTTGTAAAGAGGTCCTGTTTGACAAAATATTCTTGTCATTGGCAAGAAAATTAATCTGAGGTTGCGTCAAGTGATATGTTGATATACCTCCAAAGAATTTTAAGGTCTTTGAATAAACATAATTATAAAGAATTCCAGCATTGACGTCTGCATAAACAAGGCTTGTAGATTCAAATATTTCCTGGCCTGATCCAGCAGGTGCATCATTCAATATTTCATCGCCAAATCTCAGCTTACTCCGGTCAAAGCCTGTCTGTACCATTCCCGCCTGAATGCCAAAAGATAATAATTGAGTACCATTCCCAAGCATGTCTCTATGATAGGCCAATGAAGCTAAAAACCCAGATGTAGCAAGATCTCCAGTCCCTGCTTTATCACTAAAAGCGAGCAGCCCAAAACCGGTCATATCTGCAGCCTTCATCATCTTGTCCAGAACATGAATATCATAGGAAGCAGAATATGTGACATATGGATCTCCACCGCTCGCTCTTTTCCACTGCGTTTTATAATTGGAAGCCACCCTATGCTTACCATTAAAAAAGCCAGTATGGCCTGGATTCAATGTCATAGGTGAAAAATAAAATTGCGAAAAATGAATGTCCTGTCCCTTTGCATCATCAACAATGGTCAAAGCAAATACCACAAAAGCTATTACTATAATTCTCATCCTATTCATTATATTAAAATACCTTATTATCTCAGCAGCGTAACATTGCCACTAATCGGCCCTATTTTCTCTTCTTTAACAGTTTGTGCTTCCAATAACCAAACATAAACACCAACCTCCATTGGCTTGCCATTATTCATATTAGTACCATCCCAGCCACCATTAGGATATACTATCTGAGAAACCTCCGTAGCTTCAAAGATCAGCTCTCCCCAACGATTGAAGATCTTGAAATTGACGGTCTCTAAGGCATCGCCCTCTCGTCCAAGCACATCATGAACATAAAGCCTGTCATTGGAAGAAGGCCCACTTCCGTCTGGCGTAAATGCATCTGGCACTTCTGGCTCAAACTGAAAAGAAATGACCTCAATCGTTAAACTATCAATATCCACACATCCATTGGCATCTGTAATCGTAACGACATAGGTAGTAGTAAAATCCGGAGTGGCCATAGGATTGGCTACATTTGGATTATCAAGACCTGCCTCAGGAGTCCACACATAGGTTACACCGCCTGTTGCACCCAATAAAACCTGATCGCCCAGGAATATTGTTGTATCAGTACCTGCTTCAACAATTGGAATATTAACAGTAACTGTTGCCGTATCTACAATATCAGGACATATAGAATCATATCCAACCGTTACTATATATTCTGTTGTCGTTTGCGGATAAGCTATAGGATTGTTAATTGTGTCATTGTCCAGCCCTATAAAAGGAGACCATGAATACGAAGTCGCTTCCGTTGCAAATGCATTTAGCTGTGCGGTATCCCCTATACATATTTCTACATCAATGGTTTCTAGGTCAGGAGTTTCCACCACCTTGATCGTTACCGTATCCCAATCCGGACAACCACCATTATCCACCCAAACAATCACCGTGATCTCTGTATCAGGTGTCAGTATCAATTCATCATCATTATCTGAAGTAACAGAAACTTCCCGGACAGTATCACATTCAATAATCCAGGCAAAATCATTATAGGCCATCCAGGCTTGGTTGATTGCAGTCAATGTTATTGATTCACCCTCACATATTGTAGTATCATTATTGAAATCTAAGTCTGATTTAGGGGTAACGATGATTGTAGTAGAGCTGGAGCCGGAACCACAAGTTCCTAACGCAGTCAATTCTATGGAAGCAGGACCATAGTCTGTCCATGCAATTGTAATCTGATTATTTGCATATTCTACTATCTCTCCTATATTAAAGTTATCTATAAAGTCCCAGGAATAATAGGTGCCGGATACAAAGACAGAATCAAACACGACAGAATTGTCAACGCAGTAGCGCAGGGTATCCATAAAGTTTGATGTATAAGTAACAGTATCTCCAACGCAAACTATAGTAGGCCCATTAATTGTTACATCAGGCGGCCCCTTAATATAGAAGTACTGTGGACCTGATAAAGGACCGACACAAAACTCCTCAGTTGAAAAGGGCACATAAGCTTTTTCAACCTCCTGAAAGGTAACATAATACAAACCCGTTGCCCACGTACTAAGATTAAAGCAACAAAGGGGATTATATTGATTCAATGGATACTGGCTGGTATTCCATAAAAACGTTGCATATAAATTATTGTCGTAAAAGAAGTTAACCATATAGTTAGAACTTGGAACGACTGGGCTGTTTATCAAAAAGCCAATCCCATCTGCATTCGCACAAATAGTATCTGCAATAGCACCATTCTGATCTATAATATCAAAGTCCATTACATCCCCTGATATGCCCCTAACGCTAAACCTGATTAAAGAACCCAGAAGATTCGTGGTATCAAATGGCACCACAATATCATTAGCATCTGTAGCTATTATCCTCATATAGTACATGCCCAGCTGGTAACCCATTGCCTGATATAATGTAAAAGATGGCACACATAGTTCAAGTGTGTCAGAAACGGTGTCCAGATGCCACCCAAGCTCTCCAGTACTAATAATGGTCATGGCTGGAGGTAATGGGGGGCCCGGAGAAAGAATCTGAACCTGAAACTTATTACAAGCTTCATAAAAGATTGTACTGTCAAAGGAATTCATTTTATAAGGCACTTTAATACAAATCCCTCCTGAGTCAACACATGTCAGGGAAACCTCATAGATCCCACAGGCATCATACTGGTGGCTAGCATCCCCAATTATTGTATCACCTATAGCCAATGTGTCGATTGTAGTGACAGGAGGTACTGTTCCATCGTCATCAATTGTATGTTGCAGCATAGACTCATCCAAGGTACATGTTGAAGCATTATAAACGGTATCTGTACGACCCCATATTATTTTTGTGGCCCCATCACCAAAATCCCACACCCATGATTGACCATTGCTTGAGGTGTCCTCTAAGCCAAGGCTTTTATCTGTAAATGTCGCAATATTCCCACCAACACTTACGTCGAAATCAGCAACTAAATCTCCTGCAAGCACTTCTTCGGTATGAGAGGTTGTACAGCAGTTTTCCGCAACCAGAGTCAATGTTACTGTGAAGCTTCCAAAGCAGGATGAATACTCATGGGTCGGATTTTTATCACCAGAAGTCCATCCATCACCAAAAGACCAGCTATAGGTGGCTTTATGTTCAGGCAAAGAAGTGGCATTAGAAGTGAATGATACCTCAGATCCATTAACAACATAGGAAAAATCTGAGCTCATATTTCCAAAGACAACCTCCTTTTCCACCGGTGCAACACATGGGTCTAATGATTCCAGAAGTACGTTATAGTTTCCAGGGCAGCTAAAGACAAATGAAGGATTAATGGAGTCTGCCGGAGACTGAGGTTCTCCATTGACCATCCATTTCCAGCCCATCCCCCAGGATCCTGAGGAGGTGACATCTATAGTATATTCGTCTTCATAAACACTGTCTATTATTGTTGAATCAACATAAGCACAGGCCTCACGATCCCAGATGATGGTATCTGTTGATGTAATAGAAATAACATTTGTTGACGTTGTAACGGTATAATTAAAATCTATTGGACTAGTAATCCCTACCGATACAGACTTGGTTGTACTTGCATTACAACCATCTGTAATGCAAACTGATATATCTTTCCCATCATTTGTTTTTACATCACAATCCTTGATACAGAATGGACCCCAAACTGCAGCCACTCCAACCGGATCTGTTGATACAACACGGATATAATAGTCGCAGCTCTCCCCAAGCTTTTTACCATCTACAGAATCTGGTATACTACCACTAATTTGACCTGGGGAAATTGGCGGAGGATAAATTGCAGGGTCATATGTCTGTGTACTTGGCATCGGCCCACCAATGGTTTGCGGACTGGCAAAGCTGCCAGTAGAATCTGACAGCTCCAAAATATAATTATTTCCCGGATTATAGGCTCCATAGGAGAAAAACTTTACATCAATAACACTATAATCACATATATACTGCTGATCTGCTGGCAATCCAATAGGATTGGCTGGATTAGTAGGATTATAGTAGGGATCCTGCAGTACAGCAGGGGTATCGGCTACTTCAGTAGATTCCGAGCACGTGTCAATAATCTCAAAGCAACCAGTATCCGCAATTCCAGTTATTAGCGGCGGACTTGTTCTGTTAATTCTAAAGCAGTAACAGTCTCCAGGTGGAATAAAAGAAGGAATCAAGATCGTTCCTTGAATACCATGTAATCCTGGAGTATAATTTGGAATTTGGGGTGGTGGACCGGTATTCCAACCTCCCAATACTACAGAATTATTAAAATCACAGTTGGAGTCAGATAGTTCAATCTCATATGAACCATCACAAAGCGAATCACTAACGGTAAACCAAAATTGCAAGACAGGATTTAAAACATCCTCATGGCAAACTATAGTAGGGTTCATATACTCAGCTGTAATGTTCGCTGTTGGATTATTTTCATCATATTCACCTATAATAATTATGTCATCTATTGCGAAAGGGATTACATCATTGGTATTAGTTCCATCATTGGTCCATTTAAATGCGAAAGACAGGTTGTCTTGATTGACAAAACCAACATTCTCTACCCTGGCAAACTTCCATTTATTTGTATTGCAATACTTAGTATCATCACCGCAAGGACCCGGATCTAGTTTTGCACATAATATCCATGGACCTCCAGGACCACTGATGCTGTAATAGACTTCTCCATAATCCCCTGGTGACCCTTGCGCCACCCACCAAAAGTTAAAAACAACTGCTGAATAGCCATGGGTACACACACCGCTAGGCATAACTGCCCATCGCTCAGAAGAAGAGAGGGGGTCATAACAATCATTGTAGACAGGGTTAGCGACATCCCTAATATGAAGGTAGTTACTATTAGGTGACGATATCTGACCAATGCCTCCGACTGTTGAGTCCTGTGAAGGAGTATTTGGGTACATTCCCTGGCCATCATAATCATTATTAATGAGCCATTGGTTTATTCCGTAATTTGGGTTTGTCGGATAGTTCGGCACAAATAGGATGGTAAAATTATTACTTGGGCTGTCAAAATCCTGCCATCCCAACATAACCTGGCTTTGCGAATAGGTAGTTTCAATCAAACAGAAGCAAAAAAGTAATAATATAATGCTTTTTAGAATATTCATAATCTGTCTGTTTAAATTATTTATAAATTTTTACTCTCAAAATCTCTTAATCTGTCAAACAAAACAATATTAAATTAATAAAAGATACAAATATCTGTAACAGATAAGCGATTTTATGTTGTGAAATAGGGTCATAGCAAAAAAACCTTCATCTTTCATCATAATTATTCCAATACTATTTTTCTTACTCTTAAGAGCCCATTACGATCAGATATTTTAACAAAATATACGCCCTTGGACTCTTGTGTAAGATCAATAATTTCAGAATGGGTTTTTCTTACGAATAAATCTTTGTAATAAAGATCTTTACCGGTAATATCACAAATAGATATACTTAAATCCCTTGCCTCATCTGTTTTAAAATCTACATTCAAGATCCCTCCGGAAGGAATTGGGTTAATGTCAATAATAAAATCTTTAGCAAGATATTCAATTCCAATTGTTGTATCTGGAGGAGGAGGATCAAAGACAACAATTTGCTGGCTTATTGAGTCCATGCATCCTGTAGCAGTATTTGTAACCAATAGCCATATTGTATAGGTACCAGAACTATCATATGCATGAAGAGGATTTTGAATGGAACTAGTAACTGAGTCACCAAAATCCCAGCTCCAGTTATTCGCCCCATAGCTTGTATTTGTATAAGAAACCACAACTCCGGGATTTACAGAATCAGATGGAAAAGAAAACTGGGCATAAACAGAGTCAACAAATACCGTTTGCGTAGTTGTATCAGACCCATAGGAATTGGTAGCGATCAATGTTACCTGATATAACCCAGGAGCATAAGTATTGGTTACGGTATCGCCAACAGCAGTGTTTCCATCACCAAAATCCCAGTAAAGACTATCGGGGAAGAAGCTCGAAAAATCAGTAAACTGAATGATTCCGTTGCAAGGATCTATGAATGAAAAATTATAATCAGCTTCTGGCTTATTGGTTGAAGTTTCAAAATACACTCCATAATCCTCACATTGACCGAACTCAATGTTTGAGCAACTTAAGGGAGAAGGCCCACCTGTATAGTCAGATGAAACTCTCATCCTCAGCATCGTGTCAGTAACTGCATTTTGCTTAAAGATGTGCTCAAGGCTATGGTATTGCAGCTTATCATCAGAGCTCATTACCAGCTCCGTAGTATCATTAAAAATAGTATTGTTGTCGAAGTCAATCCAGATCCTTACATTCTCATTCCAGGACGGACCGGTTTCAATTGAAAAAGTATGTTTGGAACCAATTAAAATCGTTGTAAAATAAGAGCAGGAATAATCATGG
>DTSC01000191.1:8669-11474 GCA_012965625.1 Flavobacteriales bacterium
ACTTCCAGTTGTATTGTTAATTCCATTAAACTGAACGGAATAGATCCCAATATCATTGGAAGAATTTGTAACCACAGGCTGACAAGATGCAATACTCGCACCGACTTTTATCTCAATAAAGTTGGTATAGATAGCCGTATCTGCACCATAAATATTGTATGCAACTAAGGTTACAGTAAAATACCCAGTATCTACATAGGTATGGATTGGATTCTGAACAGAATCACTGGCTCCGTCACCAAAATCCCAATACCAACAAGTGGGGAAATTTACAGAAGAGTCTGAGAACTGAATTGACTCACCCGGACAACCAAGTAAAAAATTAGCACTAAAACTAGCAATTGGTGGTAAGTTTTGCTGCAAATCCAACCTTATATCTGGACGCGAATAAGCTGTAAATCCTAATGAACTATTTAAACAATGATTTGAGTCAATATCTGTATATTGAAAAATCGTACTAGGAAAACTTGTATTCGTATAAAACATTTCTGCATTGTTCGAGGAATTAGAGCTTCCATTACAAAAACAGGTTTCTATTAAAATATTGGACAAACCGTCCCAATAAAAAGGTGTCCCAAATACGTGCATATTCCAACCATCTATTTCTGAAAAATCCTGAGCGCCCCAAACAGTAGTAAAACCGCTATTGTCAAAATTTGATGTTACAGACAAATCTGAAGTTAGTTTCATTTTTATCTCAAAATCCTTCAAGATCGCACCATTTGCTGTTTTTACATTAAAACCTAAGCTATTTATGTTTCCTGCACTAAAACCAGCTAGCTCAGAAGCCCTAATCATCATTTGGTGACGAGAACAGGTGTTGGAGTTCCCATAAGGAGCAGGATAGTTAAGTGTGTCATTTGCATTAACTCCAGTTCCCAAAACAATATTAGAATCACTAATAACAAGATAATCTACAATACTGTCGTTACATTGAACCAAATCACCCGGAAGCTCAGTCCAAGATGAAATATTGTATGAACCAACTTGACTCAAATCCAAGGGGGTGAGAAAAGAAAAATCCAATTCATTGTTAGGATCTATATTTTCATATATTGTATCCCTAATGGAAGGATTCCCATTGACAGAAAATGCAATTGGAATCGTATCTTGTGAGACGGTACCAAAATTTTTCACTTTAACAGATACTATTTCTGAGCAACCAAGGACATATCCTGAGCTTGGGCTATTAATAGCAATAACCCCCACATCAGCAGGTTGAGAGATAGAATCATAGATCCGAATATCATCAAGGGCCATATCACTCATATATCCCGTTCCAGTTAGCCCTCTAAAGCGAAGTTGCACAATACCAGCGGAATATGCAGACAAATCGACATCAGCCTCAAACCACGGGTTCGTTTGCAATGTTTGTTGCTGGCCAGACAATGAAAACAATGCAGTATAACCAATACCCGTATCAATCTCAAGGTACAAATCACCCATATTAGTCCCAAACATATGGTAGTAAAAACTAATATAAGGGGAGTTCATGAAAGCCAAATTAATACAGGGGCTTTCCAAAATCACCTCCATGCCATTACAACCTGAAGTTTCAGCATATATGTATTTGCCTGATGCAGTACCTGTGGTGTTGTCTACTTGCGGACCTGTATTTCCAGAAGGCGTTTGGCCCTGATTTATGCTCCAATCAATATCATCCCCATTAGCATTTTGCCAATTTCCACTTAGGGCACAAGCTCCATCAGGATTACAAGCAAACAATCCAGTACCACATAAAACTTCTCCTTCGAAATCATCTGTTAAAGTTGTCAAAGACGGGCAGGCGATAATTACACCATCGTTTAAGACCTGATAATTGAATAAGGTATCGTTCATATAGACCGTGTCATTGTTCAGGTCAGTCCATGCTTTAAACGAGTAGGTTCCCAAACCAGATAGATCAGCATTGACTGAAAAGGTATGAGTAATAAAACTTGAAGGAGGAATGGTATCTGAAAGCGATTCCATAACAGGGGTGCCTCCATTTATTGCATAATAGACATCCAAACCATAAATCGTATCCAAACCATAATTTAAAACATCTACTGTCACCAATTCATTGGATTGCAAACCACATCCAGATACAGGAGAAGATATCAAGGTTATCCCCGCATCAATAGAAGCTGGTGGACGAATTTTGATATTATAATCTTCTGTTTCACCAAAAGTTTGATCATCACAATTATTAGATGCAATGGGGGTATTACCCCAAATACAACGTACCCTCATAACACTTATTCCAGGTAAAGCTGTTCCCGGAATACTTATGGAGCCCGATACGGGAACAGTCGTGGGAACTGAAGAATAAACAAACTCACCAGCATCATCAAAATCTCCATCTCTATTATAGTCAATCCAGACACCTAATCCCTGATCAAAAACTGTCGAAGGTGTAAGAGTTATGCTATATGAGTTCCCCACAGTAACCTTAGCTGTATCATTAGCATAATAAATATAATTATCTGCATTACCATTACATCCGGACAGCACATTATTAATTCCTGCAAAAACAACCCCATCTATATAATCGTCAGAAGAACAATCATTCTGAAAAGTGGGAATACAGCATATCTGCTTATGTTCAGATGTGTAGCCATTCACACTGTCATTGGAAGCGTCACCATCACCTACCAGCTCAGTCCAGGCATTAAAGATATAAGACCCTAATACAGACATGTCCTGAGTAGAAACAAAGGAATAACTCGTAATAGAGCCTGATGCAAGTGTGGTAAATAAAGTATCCTTAATTGTTGGACTTCCATTCACAGTATATGATACAGGGATTGTATCCTGGGTATCCAC
>DTSC01000192.1 GCA_012965625.1 Flavobacteriales bacterium
CCTCGATAGAGCATAATATGCTGCACCACATAATGGCGAATACTGGCACGAATTGACGGCCGATCCTGGGTAAGTATTTAGAGGTCATAAGATTTAGTTTTTCAAATAGAGCGGTTTGTTTCTTTATTGTGGTGTGGTTAGCGCTTTTGCCATTCTCCGGCCTCGGCGATTTCTTCAATTTTAGCTTCTACATTCATCAAGATCTTGGGTGCTAACTCTCCGTACGATAATTTTTTCTCCACTCCATTCTTAACCAATACCAGGAGGCGCATTTGAGAGTCCTCCCCAGCATTGCCTGTAAATCCCGTGAAATTAAAAACATCATTCCTTTTTATGCATTCCCAGAGTTCTGTTTTTTCTTGACGGCTTAGTGTTCTATAGTATCTTCCCGTTTTACTTACATTAACTTTTCCAATGTAGTCTGCCAAGCCATTTTGATCAATTTGTATTGTATAGGTCTTGCAGTTTTGCATGCATCCGCCTTTTTCCAGCATTAGGAATGAATAGTATCCGTTTTCAGTAATATCTTTACTTTGTCGACAATGCAAAAAGAGGATAGCCAACACAAACAATATGACAATTCTTTTTGGGATGACTACATTCA
This sequence comes from Flavobacteriales bacterium, assembly GCA_012965625.1. Lineage (GTDB taxonomy): Bacteria > Bacteroidota > Bacteroidia > NORP154 > NORP154 > UWMA-0041. The sequence goes on from DTSC01000192.1 coordinate 605, forward strand.
ACACTTTTTAATATTTGGGACCCACCAGCCTAGGCAATCAATGAAGTCATAGTTTTTGTTTGTTCTAAAATCTTCATGTAGGTCGTTTCTTTTCAAAATACACGATTAAAAGTTGATCAAAATAAGGACACTAAGTTTAGGTTACCCAAATATACAAAAACTCTAATGCATTTGTGTACAGGCTTTAGAACCGATTGGGAATAAAAGGTAGTAAAGACAGAATAATTGACAATTCTGTGACAAAACTTATCCTGGTTTGCCTGATAATTGCAAAGGATTTATATTGCCATATTGAAACGTTTCAAGATCATATCGATTAACCATAAAAAAGCTTCAACAGAGGAAATAGGGCTGTTTTATATAGAGAAAGAACAGCTACCAGTTCGATTGAAGCAAATAGCTGGTTCTGGGTTTAACGAGCTGTTGTACCTGGCTACCTGTAACAGGGTAGAGTTTCTTGTTTCTTCAGAGGAGGAAATTCACGATGAATTTTTAAGCTCCTTTATTGGTTCATTTAACAGCGAATGGGATACAGCGAAAATTGTTGATCTAAAAGAGAAATTTGAGGTTTTTGAAGGGATGGGTGCTATACAACATCTTTTCAATCTTGTGTCTTCCCTGGATTCTATGGTTGTGGGTGAGCGAGAGATTATTTCCCAGGTAAGAGATGCCTATGATACCTGTCATCAATTAGGTTTAACAGGCGATCTGTTGCGGCTGGTTACAAAGCATGCAATAATAGTTGGAAAAAAAATATATTCCGAAACAGGTATTGCGAGAAACCCGGTTTCGGTAGTGTCCTTAGCATATCGTAAGCTCAAGGATCTAATGGTGGATCTGAACACGAAATTCCTGATCGTTGGTGCTGGCCAGACCAATACATCCATGGTTCGCTATCTAAAGAAGCATGGGTTTTCAAATTTTGCTGTTTTTAACAGGTCTCTTGAGAATGCAAATAAACTAGCGGCAGAGATCAATGGGGATGCTTATGGATTAGATGCCCTTAAGGATTTTAAGCAAGGCTTTGATGTTATCATCTCCTGTACTGGTTCAGACGGTTTGATAATTACAAAAGACATTTACTCAAGCTTGCTCAATGGAGACACTACAAAGAAAATAGTCATTGACCTGGCTGCCCCCAATGACTTTGACAGCGAAATAGCAGAGGATCATCAGATCAACCTCATTGCAATTAATAATTTGAAAACAATTGCAGAAGAGAATATCAACCTGAGAAAAGATGAGCTTTCAGCATGTAAGAAGATCATACAGGATAGCCTGAAAGCATTTACAGCTACTTTTAAAGAAAGGCAGGTGGAGCTTGCCATGATGCAAATACCGGAGAAAGTAAAGGAAATCAAAGATGTCGCACTAAATCAGGTTTTTGCCAAAGACCTCGAGAGGCTTGATGAATCATCTAAAGAGACTCTGGAAAAAGTGCTTGCCTATGTTGAAAAAAAGTACATTTCTATACCAATGAAAATGGCAAAAAAAGTGCTATTGGAGCAATCCTGACAATTCTTCTGGTCATAAATACCTGACCAAATCCCAGATGAAAAACAAAATTACTATAGGAACCAGGGGTAGCGAATTAGCGCTATGGCAAGCCAATTACATTCACAGGAAACTGGCCGAGGTAAATGTAGAAGCTGAGATCAAGGTCATCAGCACCAAGGGCGATCAAGTCCAGGATCTGAGTTTCGATAAAATGGAAGGGAAGGGTTTTTTCACCAAGGAGATCGAAGGGGCCCTGATCAAAAAGAAGATTGATCTGGCAGTTCATTCTCACAAGGATTTGGAAACAGCCCAACCCAAAGGACTGGTGATTGCAGCAGCTACAACACGGGAAGAAGCAAACGATGTTTTGCTCATTCATAAAAAGGGCTTTGATCAAAAGCGTAAGCTTAGCTTAAAACAAAGTGCTCTTGTCGGCACCTCTTCTGCAAGACGCAAATCACTGTTAAAAGGATTTCGCAAGGATGTTGAGATAAAAGACCTTAGGGGAAATGTCCCAACAAGGATAGAAAAACTTAGAAATGGGGAATACGATGCGATCGTATTGGCAGCAGCAGGGATAAACAGGTTGGAAGCTGATATTTCTGATCTCCATCTTGTATCCTTGGACCCCACTGATTTTATACCTGCTCCTGCACAGGGTGTGCTGGCGCTTCAGATCAGGGAGGATGATCAGGAGCTAAGAGAGGTGATAAGCCAGCTAAATGATGAAGATTCTAATAAGGTATCATCCATTGAGAGGCAGGTATTGGCAGCATTTGATGGTGGCTGTCAGCTGCCCATAGGGGTTTATTGTTGTTGGGATGAAGATGAGGAAAAACACAAGATATGGACGGCCGTGTCAAAGTCCTGGAAAAGCCCGCCCCAGTTTATTTATATGGAAACCTCAAATCCTTCAACTATCGCTTCGAGGATTAAAGAAAAATTTAAGAACATTCAGCCAACAACGGTATATATTACCAGGGATATAAGGCCTGACGATTGTTTTGATACGGTGCTTACAGCCAATGGGTTTCAGGTAGAAGGAAAGTCCCTGATCGAAACCAAAAGAGTTGAGATCATAAAAGAACCAAGACCCTATTCCTGGGTGTTTTTCTCGAGCAAACAAGCTATTTGGCATTTTTTCAAGCAGTCAAAATGTGCGGATGAGATCAAATATGGTGTAATAGGAAAATCTACTGCGGAAGCATTGAGGAAACATGATAAGAAGCCAGATTTTATCGGATATTCTACGGATACCAGGTTAACCGGTCGTCAGTTTGCAGCTACAGTAGGTTCAGGACGGGTACTGTTCCCCCAGGCACGAGGGAGCATGAGAGCCATTCAGCAACAATTCATTAACCAGGAACAGGTTATTGACCTGGCTGTTTATGAAACGATAAGTCATGCTGAAGTGGAAATTGCTGCGGCAGAGATATTGGTCTTTACGAGTCCGTCAAACGTGGTGGCCTATTTTAAAAGGAATAAAATTAAACAGGACCAAAAAGTAATTGCCATGGGCCATGCCACTGGCAAGGCCTTAAAGAATTACAATGTTCATCAATTTACCACACCTGCTTCCTTTATGGATACAGGTTTGGCAGCGGCGGTATTTTTAGTATCAACCTATAAAAAGCACCATGATACAGAGACCTAGAAGACTGAGAAAAAATTCAATTATCAGGGAGCTTGTAGCAGAAACACGGCTGCACAAGGACATGTTCATTTATCCCTATTTTGTAGTTCCAGGTACAGGGATTAAAAATCCTATTGCTGCGATGCCCGGCATTGATCATTTTTCAGTTGATGAATTGATTAAAGATGTAGAACTAGGGCTGAAGTGTGGTGTCAACAAACTCCTTTTATTTGGGGTAGGTGAGGAAAAAAGTGAAGATGGAAGCTCGTCATATAGCGAGAATTCGATTGTTAACCAGGCCATTAGAGCACTGAAAAAAGAATTTGCGGAGGAGCTTTATGTAATCACAGATATATGTGTTTGCGCTTATACAGACCATGGGCACTGCGGTATCCTTGCCGACGATTATGTACACAATGATTCTTCTGTTGAGCTCCTGGCAAAGATGGCGCTTTCTCACGCTGTTTCAGGTGCAGATATGGTGGCTCCTTCTGATATGATGGATGGCAGGGTAGGTGCAATAAGAGCATGCCTTGATGAGCATGATTTTGAGAATACCGGTATTATGTCATACGCAGTAAAATTCGCATCCAGTTATTATGGCCCTTTTAGGGAGGCAGCAGATTCTGCTCCGGGTAAAGGAGACCGGAAGTCTTACCAAATGGACTTCAGAAATGGGAGGGAGGCTATGAAAGAAGCTTTATTGGATGAAATGGAAGGTGCTGATATCTTGATGGTTAAACCCGCACTTGCCTATATGGACATCATCTCTAATTTGCGGGAAAATACGGAGCTTCCCATAGCTTGCTATAATGTTTCAGGGGAATACTCCATGCTTCGTGCAGCGGCCAAAGAAGGTTTGGTAGATGAACAAGCAATCATTATGGAAACCATGCATTCCTTCGCTAGGGCAGGGGCCACTATAATTATTTCTTATTTTACCCGTGAGATCCTGGAGAAATCCTGGCTTTAATCAATCTGCTCTTTGCATTAAGCAAAGGCGTTGATTCCGGTAACATCCATTCCTGTGATCAGCAGGTGAATGTCGTGGGTGCCTTCATAAGTAAGCACTGATTCAAGGTTCATCATATGGCGCATGATGGAATATTCACCTGTAATTCCCATCGCACCGTGAATTTGCCTTGCCTCGCGGGCAATATTGCAGGCCATATGCACATTGTTGCGCTTTGCCATAGATATTTGATTGGCATTGACTTTTCCTTCATTTTTTAAAACCCCTAACCGCCACGAAAGCAATTGCGCCTTGGTTATTTCTGTAATCATCTCAGCCAATTTCTTTTGAACCAGTTGGAATGAGGCGATGGGTTTTCCAAATTGGATCCTTTCCTGCGAATATCGCAAAGCAGAATCATAACAGTCCATAGCTGCGCCTATTACTCCCCAGGAAATTCCATAGCGGGCAGAATTAAGACAGCTCAATGGCCCTTTGAGTCCTTTTACATCAGGGAAAATATTCTCCTTTGGCACCTTAACATTGTCGAACACCAGCTCTCCTGTTGCCGACGCTCTCAGTGACCATTTGCCATGCATTTCGGGTGCCGTAAAACCATCCATGCCCTTTTCAACGATCAGTCCTCTGATATCTCCCTTCTCATCTTTGGCCCATACCACAGCAATATCAGCAATATTGGCATTGGTAATCCACATTTTAGCGCCATTTAACAGAAAGTGATCTCCTTTGTCAACAATAGTACTCAACATATTACTTGGGTCCGAACCATGGTTAGGCTCTGTTAAACCGAAACATCCAATCTGTTCTCCACTGGCCAATTTAGGCAGGTGCTTCATCTTTTGTTCTTCCGTACCAAATTCGTTTATTGGAAACATCACCAGTGAGCCTTGTACAGAGGCAGTTGAACGAATTCCTGAATCTCCTCTTTCCAATTCCTGCATCATCAGGCCATAGGAGATATAGTCCAATCCACCGCCACCGTATTTTGTCGGAATGGTAGGGCCAAATGCTCCAAGATCACCCAGACCTTTTATCAAATGCTTGGGAAATGCACACTCTTGTGCACACTCTTCAATAATTGGACTAACTTCTTTTTTAACCCACGCCCTACAAGCATCCCGAACGAGCTTGTGTTCATCTGTCAACAGGTCATCAACGTTGAAATAATCTGGTGCTGTAAATTGGTCATTTGCCATAATGGTCTAATATTTCGTGGGTTTTACGTGCGCGAAATTAGATAAAAATTGATTATTAAGGTGAATTATTATACTTTCGTGAAGGTAAGTTTTTCATCTTTTAAGTATCAATAACTAATAATGTGGTTAAGGCGGCAAGAAACATAAATTTAAAGATTTTAACCGGCATGATATTGGCAGTTACATTGGCTTATAATTCATGCACCTATGATAAAGGTGAAACTGCTGCGCCTAAAGGCCAGTGTGATACAACGCAATATGCCTATACGATGGCTGGTATCGATACCATTATTACGAACAATTGTGCAACTAAAACTTGTCATAATAATACAACCAAAGCCGATGGATTTAACTTCTCATCATATTCATCGTTAATGGCAGGGTCACCTACTAAAGGTGATGCTGTAGTTGCCTATGATCATACTAAAAGTAAACTATGGCAGGTTGTAGATAATGGTTATATGCCTTACAACCTTCAACCATTAGACTCTTTAGAGATTAGCCTGATTGCCAAGTGGATTGATGAGGGCGCTTGTGAATAATTTTAAAAAACTAATTTGATGATTATGATAAAATACAACATAGCAGTTCTCCTTGTTATTATGGGAGGCTTACATTCTGTAACAGGTCAGGTTTACGTGGCCTCATCCAGTGAGATCAGCTTCTTCTCTGAAGCTCCTCAAGAAAATATAGAGGCACTTAATAAAAAGTCATCTTCTTTACTGAATATAAAGACCAATCAACTTGTTTTTCAGATACCAATTGGTGCGTTTGATTTTGAAAAGGATTTGATGGAAGAACACTTTAATGAGAATTATATGGAGACGGAGAAATATCCAAAAGCTACTTTCGATGGAACAATCATGGAAGGGGTTGATTTTAGCAAGGATGGCACCTACAAAGCACAAGTTTCGGGTAAATTAACAATACATGGAGTAACCAAGGAGCGAAGAATTGATGGGGAAATTACTGTCAAGGAAGGGGCCATTTCCCTGAAAAGTCAATTTAAGGTAAAACTGGAGGAGCATAACGTTGCTATTCCTAAAGTCGTTGTATTAAAAATTGCTGAAGAGGTGCTGGTAACTATAAAGGCTGCTTACAGCCCTTATAAGAAAAAAGAATAATTTTTTTGAATTGCTTATGAAGAAGGTTTATTTCACAGTTTTAGCTATAGGTTTAGGCATCCTTACTCAGTCAGGGGCTCTGGCTCAGGATGATCTTATGTCGCTTTTAGATGAGGAAACACCACAGGAGGAAGAAAAGAAAGTGTCTTCTACATTCAAGACTTTGCGGATTATAAATGCCCAGACAATTGAAACCATAAAAGCCAAGTCCTTAATGTTTAGTATTCTACATCGCTTTGGTAATGTTTCTGGTGGCGGTCATGCCTTTTTTGGGTTTGACAATGCAAGTAATATTCGTTTCGGATTTGATTATGGGGTTACCGATAAGCTAATAATTGGTGTAGGAAGAAGTAAAGTTAAGGAGCATATTGATGGGAATCTTAAATATAAGCTGTTAGCTCAAACAAAAGACAATAAAGTGCCGGTTTCTATTGCCTGGTATTCAAATGCTGGATTTACCCCCATGATAAGTCCAAAAAATTCTTCGGATGAGGATAAATGGACAAAACCGGCCCATCGGTTTTCGTATGCCCACCAGCTGATTATTGCAAGGAAGTTTAGCCCTGCATTTTCATTTGAGGTGTTACCCACCTTGGTTCATAGGAATTATGTGACTAGCAGTGTGAATGAAACCAATGGTGCCGAGGAAGAAAATGATCTGGCTGCCATTGGCTTTGCAGGAAGAATTAAGTTTACTAAACGAATATCTCTTGTTGCTGATTACTTTTATGTGTTTTCAAAATTTAGGGAAAACAACTTGGACTTTCCTTTTTATGCTCCTTTAGGTATAGGCATTGAAATTGAAACAGGTGGTCATGTCTTCCATGCTAACTTCACTAATTCTTCAGGTCTTATAGAGAACGATTATTTACCTGCAACGAGTGATTCCTGGTTGGATGGTGACATTAAACTTGGCTTTAATATTTCAAGAGTCTTTTACTTATAATCCTTCTAAATAAAGAATTCGTGCCTGAAGATTCTATTCCCTCTTATTCTGGCCTTGTTGCAAATAAAGTAGCTGAGAAAGCAATCTCGGATAATTTTCATAACGCTCCCCATAACCTAATGCCCAACTCTGAAGATCCACTGGAGCCTTATATTAATTACCCAGATTGGATTTTGCCATTATTAGTATTGGTCTTTATGGTCTTGGTTTGGGTTCGTATCTATCATAATAAGCGTGCAAAACTGTTAGTCAAAGCTTTTATCTCAAGGTTATATATTGTACATATGCTAAGGGAAAGTGATTCCTTAATGGTTGGTTTGTCAATAGCTCTTAATTTTGTTTTTGTAGTTGTTCTATCACTTTTTTTATTTCTTGTTATAATCTATTATCAAGTAAATATTCCTTTTAGTGATGTTATTAATCCAATATTTATTTTTTCTGGGGCCTTAGTTCTATTATATGCTGGAAAAACATTTGTTCTTTGGTTTCTGGGAGTAATATTTAATGAAGGGGAAAAGTTTTACGAATACATTTTTCATGTTTTTTTATTTAATAAAATTCTTGGAATATTTTTATTGCCTGTAGTTATTGGCATAAGCTATTCTAAGATTGGCGCTCAATATTTAATTTATACAGGGATTTTTCTCATCATTATAATTTACCTTTACCGGATATATCGAGGCGTTATTGTTTGTACTAGGGAGGCCAACCTCTCCAAGTATTACATATTTTTGTATCTTTGCACCCTTGAAATTTTACCAATGGCCTTAATTGCCAGGTTTGTTTCATCTGCGGTTTAGTAAAACATCCAAAAACAATAACAGTCTGATTATGTCTGAAAAAGTATCTTCTATTTTAGTTTCCCAACCACAACCCGAGTCTGATAAATCACCCTATTTTGGTTTAGCAGATAAGCACAGGCTTAAGATTGAATTTAGGTCATTCATTCATGTTGAGGGGGTCTCATCTCAGGAATTCAGAAAGGACAGGATTGGAATGGGGGACTATAATGCTGTTATTTTTACAAGTCGTAATGCTGTTGATCATTATTTTAGGATGTGTCAGGAGATGAGAGTTCCAGTAAGGGATATTGTGAAATACTTTTGTGTCTCGGAAGCTATCGCCTACTATCTGCAAAAGTATGTGGTTTACAGGAAGCGAAAGATATTTCATGGTAAACAAACATTTGGTGATTTGATTCCTGTTCTCAAGAAGCATTATGAAGGAAAGTTTCTCCTTCCTTGTTCGGATATTATGAAACAGGAAATTCCAAATCTTCTCGAAGAAAATGAGATGGGTTTTACAAAAGCAACTATTTATAATACAGTATGTTCAGATTTATCTGATCTAGCCAATGTAAATTATGATATGCTTGTTTTCTTTAGCCCAAGTGGGATAAAGTCTTTATTTAAAAATTTCCCAGAATTTCAGCAGCGAAAAACACGTATAGCTGCTTTTGGCCCGACTACTGCAAAAGCTGTTGAAGATGCTGGGTTGACACTTGATGTTAGGGCCCCTTTGCCAAATGCACCCTCAATGACAATGGCTATTGAACAATATCTTAAAAGGGCCAACAAGAAATAAAATGTTCAATTTTCTTAGCTGGGAAATATTTTCTTAAGATCTTAAGAAGATCAATACTCTTATAAAAAGAATTATAATGGAGCAATCTTTCAAAAAAGAAGAACGGCTTTGCTCAAAGGTTGTTATTGACCAGCTTTTTGCCGATGGTAATTCTTTTGTTATTAATCCCATCAGGACAATTTGGATAGAGCATAAGCATAAACACCAATATCCAGCACAAGTATTACTCGTTGTCCCAAAAAAAAATATTCCTTCAGCAGTAAAAAGAAATAAGATAAAAAGGCATATGAGAGAGTGTTATAGGAAGAACAAAGAGATATTGTATGAGGGGCTGTTGAAATCTAATAAAACCATTGCGCTGGTTTTGATATATGCTATGAATGACCAAATTATCTACCAAGAGATGGAGAAAAAAATAATTTTATCTTTACGACGTTTAGTTGAAATAAATGAAGTGGATCATTAGTAGGATATTTTTATTTATGATTAAGTTCTACCAGCTTACAATATCTCCATTAAATGTTTCAACATGTCGCTTTAGCCCTACTTGTTCCCAATACAGTGTTGAAGCGATACAAAAGCACGGGCCATTTAAAGGGGGGCTTTATGCCCTAAAAAGAATTTTTTCTTGTAATCCCTGGGGTAAGCATGGCCATGATCCTGTTCCTTAAAAATACTAGTTGAATGCATTATGAAAACAAGGGTTAAAAAATTTGGACTTGCATTATTGGTGGCTGGAATATCCCTTGGCTCCTTAGGGTATGTCGACAACTATTTTGAGATATCTAAAAACCTGGACATTTTCGTTACCCTTTTTAAGAATTTAAATATTTATTATGTAGATGAAACGGAGCCTGGTAAACTCATCAAAGAGAGTATTGATGGGATGCTTGAATCCTTGGACCCCTATACCACCTATATCCCTGAATCTGAAATGGAAGATCATCGCTTTTCCATTACGGGAAAGTATGGAGGAATTGGATCGTTAATTCGGAAAAGAGGTGAGAAGATTATTATTGCCGAGCCCTATGAGGATTATCCTGCACATAAGGCCGGACTAATAGCTGGAGATATTTTGTTGGAAGTTAACGGTACGGCAATTTCAGGCAAGAACACAAGTCAGGTATCTAAAGTTCTTAAGGGACAAGCTGGCACATCTGTAAAGATACTTGTTGAAAGGGAGGGTAAGGAAAAACCCTTTGAAGTAGAATTGGTAAGAGATGAGATCAAAATAAACCCAGTCCCTTATTTTGGCATGTTGGATGACAATTTTGGTTATATACGCCTAAGTACTTTTACAAGCAAGGCCAGTGAAGAGATTAAAAAGGGTGTCCAGGAGCTGAAAAAAGAGGATAATCTAAAAGGCTTGGTTTTGGACTTAAGGAGTAATCCAGGTGGTTTGCTTAGAGAAGCAGTCAATATTGTTAATTTATTTGTAGGCAAGGGTGATGAGATTGTAAGTACCAGGGGGAAACTAAAGGATTGGGATAAAGTTCATAGGGCGCTTAATACACCTTTAGATGAGGAGATCCCACTGATAATATTGGTTAATAGAAGTTCTGCTTCAGCTTCTGAGATTGTTGCAGGAGCCTTGCAAGATCTCGATAGGGCTGTGGTAATCGGACAAAAGACCTTTGGTAAAGGCTTGGTGCAACAAACATTAAAACTTACCTATAATGCTCAGCTAAAAGTAACAACGGCCAAATATTTTATCCCTAGCGGCAGGTGTATACAGGCACTTGACTATACCAATAGAAATGAAGATGGTAGTGTGGGGAAAGTGCCAGATAGCTTAATAACAGAATTTTCTACTAGAAATGGAAGGCCTGTATATGATGGCGGTGGCATAGAGCCTGATATTTCCGTTAGTCCACAAAAAGGAAGTAGAATTGGCGCTAAGCTCATGAATAAAATGTT
>DTSC01000193.1 GCA_012965625.1 Flavobacteriales bacterium
CTCCTATTATTGGCAATGCCTCTTTCTTTTTTTCTTTTTTTTCAGGTTTAAACGCCGCTACTTTCTTCACATTCCAATCAATCCAATTACCATTGGGAATCTGTCCTCTTCCTTTCCAGTCTTCCTCAGTAATTATTCCATTTAATCTCACAGAACCAGCTTTTTTATCTTTTGACTCTTTAAAAACTATTGTAATTTGCTTTCCACTTACAAGTGTTTTTGCTTTTACGAAAGCTGTATCATTAAAAAAGACTTTGGCATTGATACTATGCTTTTCTCCTTTGATATCAAGCTTCAGGACTTGCTTTCCATAGGTTAATTCATATTGTCCCCTTAAATCTAATTGTTTGATGTCATTAATAATATATTGCTTTCCCTGTATCCAGTTTTCATAAATCGTCGACTTTTTATCAAAGATATTCCCAGATGTAATAATGAAACTGGCCAGCATTCCCTTTTTTATGCTGCCAACTTTGTCTGAAGCATTTATCAATTGTGCCGGTGTATATGTAAGTGACTTCAGTGCTTCTTTTTCACTCAATCCATTAGCAATAGCTTTTCGCAAGTTCTTCCAAAACACTTTTTTGTCTTTAAGCCCTCGAGCAGTAAGGGCAAATATAATTCCGTTGCTTTCAAATGCTCCTGGATTAGTTGGAGCCAATTCCCAATGCTTCATTTGGGCCAGGGATACATTATCAGCCTCATAAGGATCATTCACATCATAAGGTTTGGGGAAATTTAATGTAATAACAAAAGCGGCATCTGTTTTCTTTAGCTCATCAATCCTCTGATAACCATCCGTCGCACCGTAAATAACATATTGGACACCAAACTCATCTCCGATCTTGTCAGCCCTAAGGATATTGAGTTTATTTCCAGCATCAAAAATTTGCGGAAGGTCCTGAAGGTCGTTCCATGCCTCAAGCGACAAGTTTTGCTCTTCCCTTTTTTTGTCCTTTCTATACCACTCAGCATCCAAATACGTTTGTCTTAACAATGCAATTCTCCCCATTAGTGATGAAGGATAGGTTTGTTTTGAGCTTCCCTTTGAGAATGAATAATGGGCAGCGACTTCAGGAGCAATTATCAGGCTATTCTCCTTACCCTCCCCCAAGGAGACTAAAGCCGAAGAGCCCCTCGCTATCCCATCATGTGAAAAGGTTAGGACTGCCCCAAACCCTAAATCCCTAAAGTTCTTTGCCTCTTTGTCATCAGCTTTAAAAACAGCAGCAGCATCGACCTCTGGTTTTATTGCCTGGTTCCAACCAAATGCGTTTGGAGTTTTTTTCTCTATCTGAGGCTGGTGAGCCCTTCCTCCCCCTTTAAATTTGGCGGAATTATTAATGCCATAAGAAGTGTTCAGATCAATAAATGAGGGATAGAGAAACTTGCCTTCCAGGTTATATTCCAAGGCGCCCTTGGGAATTGAAATATTTGTTCCCACATCTATTATCTTACCATCTTGCACCAAGACAGTTCCATGCTCCAGCACAGTTTCAAAATCAATAAATACTTTTGCATTGACAAATGCATAAACCACTTGGTTCTTATTAGTTATTCCATTGACAGGAAAGGTCTCCTGAGCCATAATAATTTGGCCATATATCAATAAAAACAATAAAAGGTAGAATGTCCTTTTCATAAGACTGATGCCAAAAATGGATAACAAATGTAGTATTTTTTGACAGGAGGCGGTTATTAGGGGAATATTACATCCTAAAGGCAATAAAATTTGATAGTTTTGCTTTGAACAAATAAAAAATCATGGAAACAGGAATACTACATTTTCATTCTATATGGCGATATGTTGTTTTATTATTAATCCTAATAACAATTGCAAGATCAATACAAGGATGGGTAAGCAAGGCTGAATTTGCCAAAGTTGATATTAAATTGGGATTATTTTCCATGATCTCCCTGCACATTCAGCTTTTAACAGGCTTCATTTTATATTATCTGAGTGATTTTGTCCAACTATCAAGTATGGGTGAAGCTATGAAAAACCCTTTATTAAGGTTTTGGACTGTAGAGCATATTACCCTGATGATTATTGCTGTAGCCTTAATTACTTTTGGCAGGAAGAGCATAATTAATACAAATGATAGTTTAGCAAAGCATAGAAAAACTGTAATCATTTTTGGTATTGGATTACTATTACTCTTTCTTGCCATACCCTGGCCCTGGTCAAATATTGAGATCACCAGACCATTTTTTAATTTTTAAATCCATCTTCCTTAATTAATGGGGTATAATACGAATACGGCTAATCAAGAGGAAAAGGCTGTTCTTATTGGGCTCATTCATGCTGCACAAAATGAAAAGCAAGTTAAGGAATACCTGGACGAGCTTGAGTTTCTTGCTTATACAGCCATGGCCAAAACAGTTAAACGTTTTGTTCAAAGACTTGAATCGCCTAACCCCAAAACATTTATTGGCTCCGGAAAGATAAAAGAGGTAAAGAAATTTATTGACCTTGAAGAGATAGATTTGGTCATTTTTGATGATGAGCTATCTCCAACGCAATTGCGCAATATAGAAAGAATCATTAATCCAATTCCCGACAAACCAACCTGCAAAATTTTGGACCGCAACAATCTCATTTTAGACATCTTTGCAAAGAGAGCCAGAACTGCCCATGCAAAGAATCAAGTTGCCTTGGCTCAATATCAATACCTGCTTCCCAGATTAACCAGGATGTGGACCCACCTGGAAAGACAAAAAGGAGGAATCGGATTAAGAGGACCTGGAGAAACAGAGCTTGAGACAGACAGGAGGATCATCCGTGAGAAGATCAAACGACTGAAAGACAAGCTCAGTATTATTGACAAACAAAAAGCTACACAAAGAAAAAGCCGGGGGCAGATGATACGAGTAGCCCTGGTAGGCTACACCAATGTAGGGAAATCAACTTTAATGAATCGCCTAACCAAAACAGACGTCTTTGCTGAGAACAAGTTGTTTGCAACATTAGATACAACTGTTCGCAAAATGACCATCGGAAACCTCCCCTTTCTTCTTTCCGATACTGTAGGATTTATCAGAAAGCTGCCACATCAATTAATCAAATCATTTAAATCAACGCTGGATGAGGTAAAAGAAGCAGATGTGCTGCTCCACCTGGCAGACATTTCCCATCCTTCATTTGAAGATCAAATTCTTGTGGTGAATCAAACATTACAAGAGATCAATTCAAACAATATTCCAACAATAGTTGTATTTAACAAGGTAGATTTATACACCGGAGACAGGAGTGTTAAAAAACTCAAGAACACATGGATGGGAAAACTTCACAAATCTGCTGCAGGCAAAATTGATAACGTAGTTTTTATATCCGCAACGAAGAAAACCGGAATTGAAGACCTCAAAACAGCTCTTTATGCAATTGTAAGGCCCCTCCATGTTAAAAGATACCCTTACAATAATTTATTATACTAAAAAGCCTGATCTCCTTTCCAGGCACCAGGCTTTTCGTATTGTTTATTATTTATGAATTATCTCTCAATGGAGAATTTTCCATTTGCCTGTATTGTGCCTTTTGAACTAACAATTTGGTACACATACATTCCATTCGCCAGGTCCACAGTATTGATAATATTTAGTTTATTCTCAATATTCACATTGACCACTTGTTCACCCAATATATTATAAGCTAAGAACGAAGCATTTTTTTCTATATCAGCATTAATGAAAAGCTGATCCATAGCAGGATTAGGGTAGACAGAGATGAAAGTGTTCGCCTCTATATTTTCTATCCCTACAGGAACAGATGCGCTATCTGACATCGTGCAACCATTATCGTCAGTTACTGTTACAGCATAAGTGCCAGGAACAAGATTAACTGCACTCGCTGTTAATTGTGTAATTGTTGTATTCCAAGAATAGAAATATGGACTTGTACCACCTGAAACAAGAGCAGTAACTACCCCTTCAGTATCACTCGGAGAAGATGTGGGGGTAAGTATAATCGATAAGGCTGTTGGTTCCCCTACTGTTACAGAAACAAGTCCAGAAGTATCAACTCCATTTACAATATATGCATTGTGGGTTCCCGCACATAAACCAGTAGCGGTAGCAGTAGTTTGTGCAGCAGGGTCGTCCCATACATAAGCATATGCACCAGAACCACTTAGACCATTTACAGTAGCAGTCCCATCACAGCTATCTTTACACAAAGCATCTGTTGTTCCACCAGCCATAGCAATTACTTTATTACCTACTATAAATTGAGCTGATAGAGCTGTCCCCCCCGGTGCATCTGTTTCTACTTCAGCAACAGGCACATCCTCACCCTTGGCCCACCACTTATACGTATAAGATGTTTCAACTGTCGGATTGGCTACACCCACTAATGCTTCCGTTAAGGCAGAGGGTACAAAGCTCCATCCAAATGGAAGCGTTGCAATAAATACATTACAGCCTACAGGGTTGCTGCAATAGGCAAATATACTATCGCTTGAAGGCTCTGTATAAAGCTGCCTAATGGTTGTATAGGTACCAGCAGGAGTTGTCACATCTCCATAAGCATCAAATACGCTTGTTGGCCAGGCATGGTGTACTAAACGTATGGAATCTACATCAGGAACAGGAAGTTGAAGTGATACTGTTTCAATTACTTGGTCAAAACCAGTTGTATCAGAAAACATACTGCCGTCAGTAGAAGGCAAATCAAGCACCTTTTGTGTAGGAACAAAAGAAGCTGAGACTGTAAGGCCAGCACCAAAAGGATCATCACCTGCATAGCCATCCGTTATCAATGCAGTAGTATCCAAAGTTTGGTAAGCAACAGGTTGCACTCCCTCTATTGCTATATTTGAATTTGGAAAATCTGCAGTAAAGGTGGTACTTGCAGGATCCACAAATTGCAACGTATCTAAATTATGTACCTGTAAATTCGAAAAATCCCAGGTTTGGGCTCCAGTTCCACCTACTGATAATCCGCCAGGCGCTGCAGTATCAATTGCAAGTATCACAGTATTGCCAATAATGGGCATATCTGTTGAATCTATGGTTATCTGTGCATGCAGCTGTGGGTATATAAACCCAGCAATAATCATTGCAATTATTCTTCTTGTTTTCATTTTTAATGTTTTTGTATTTGTTTCTAATGAGGGGCAAAATTACAAATTAATCGTTTATAATCAAGATGGTCTTTTCTGGCAAGACCATTATCTTATTCAAAGGCTCACAAACTTCTAGTACCCATTTCAGCTTATAGTCGTTTCAATCATGTATTTAGTTGCCTTTCCCACCTGAGATAACCTGTGTTTACAGGTTGGTTTATGTAATCGCTATACTATAAATTACATCATTGGTCATTTAAAATTTTCAATCAAGATCATACATGCCTGTACAACCGTACAGTAATTAAATGAAGGAAGCTATCAGGACTACAAATTTTTAATACTTTTGCACTCTCAATTGGGCGAAACAGATTATGTACTCAAAACGTCAAAACAAAGTTTCACGGCTTATACAAAAAGAACTTGCTCAACTATTTCAAGCAGACCGCTTGATTACAAATCAAGTATTCATAACTGTTACGACTGTAAGAATAAGTTCTGATTTGGCATTAGCAAAAGTATATTTAAGTATTTTTCCCTTGCAACAGGAAGAAAAAAACAATCCGGAATTGAAAGAAGAAATCTTCAATGGGATCAAATCCCATGGCAAGCAGTTTCGGAAAAAGTTAGGAGATCGAATGAAAAATCAGATTAGGGCTATACCAAACCTGGAATTTTTTATTGACGACTCTCTGGATTATGAGGATAATATTGAGAACCTATTAAATAAAGGATAACGTGTACATAGATAAAAGAAAGAATCGATGGAGTATGATCCGATAAAAAGACGATTGGGCCATGTATTTAACAAGTTTACATTGACCAGAATTGTGTTTTACAAGCTCCTTGACTTATTGCTTTTAAGAACATGGCATATAAAGAAGGAGCTTAAAAAGTGGACTGAATTCAGAAAAAAATCGGTGAGCTTATATAACAAAATTCATATACTGGATGCAGGCGCTGGATTTGGTCAATATTCGTACTTCCTATCGAAAATCAATAGAAGCTGGAACATCTTATCGGTTGACGTTAAGGAGGAACAGGTCTGCGATTGCAACACTTTTTTTAACAAATTAGGCAAGAAAAATGTGCTTTTTAAAACAGACGACCTCACAACCTTTAAAGCTGACGAATGTTTTGACCTGATCTTATGTGTAGATGTGATGGAGCATATCTTGGAAGATGAGCTTGTCTTCAGAAATTATTTTGCTTCCATAAAGCCTGGTGGGATGCTGTTGATCTCCACCCCTTCAGACCAGGGCGGATCTGATGTTCACGAAGAACAAGACAGCTCTTTTATTGAAGAACATGTAAGAGATGGTTATAATATAAAAGACATAGAAACCAAGTTAAGGAAAGCAGGGTTTTCTGATGTTGAAGCACATTATTCTTATGGTGCCCCTGGTAAAATTTCCTGGAGGCTATCGATGAAGTATCCCATATTAGCCTTGGGTTTTTCCAAACTATTTTTTGTCATCTTGCCCTTTTACTATATGATTGTTTATCCAGTCTGTTTTGTTCTAAACTACATTGATACGTTGTTTAATTGGGATACGGGAACAGGATTGATCGTTAAAGCCTGGAAGTAAAATAATGTCCCTTCAAAATTTGGAAGAAGAATATATTTGCTTTAATCATGATAATGAAATATTAAAATAACTTTCCAAAGACAAAATCACAGGTCCTTTATGAACTTTCCTATTTATATCGCAAAAAGGTATCTCTTCGCCAAGAAGTCCCACAACGTGATAAATATTATATCAGGAATCTCAATTTTAGGGGTTACTACAGGGACTTTGGCCTTAGTAGTTATCCTCTCTGCTTTTAATGGATTGGAAAATTTGGTCATCTCCTTATTCAACTCATTTGATCCAGATATAAAAATTTCAATTAAAGAAGGGAAAACATTTAATACGGTTGGATTCCCAAAAGAAGAAATCAAGAACCTATCCTCTGTTGCTTTCTATGCTGAAGTACTGGAAGAGCAAGGTTTGGTTAAATACCGAGAACAACAATATATAGCAACAGTTAAAGGGGTTGAAGAGAATTTTATTAAAATGAGTGGCCTGGATACCATGATGACTGAAGGCAAATTGGTCTTTGAAGAAAATGAGCGCAAATATGCTATAGTAGGCCAAGGGATAGCCTATTCCCTTTCACTGGCTGTAAGTGATGTATTCAATCCAATAACGATATATATGGCAAAGCGGGGAAATAAGATTTCCCTCAATCCAAAAGATGCCTTTTCAATAAAAAAAATTCAAGCCGGTGGTATTTTTTCTATTCAAAAAGATTTTGATACCAAATACATTCTTACCCCTTTATCATTTGTTCGTGACTTACTAAAGTACAATACCGAAGTGTCTGCCATTGAAATTAAACTTAAAGATGGTGTGGATGCAGCGCTTGCCAAAACACAATTAAAGATGCTAGTTGGAGACCGGTTTGATGTAAAAGACCGTTATGAGCAACATGACCTTTTGTATAAGATTATGAGATCAGAGAAGTGGGCTGTTTTTTTAATTTTGACTTTTATTTTGATAATAGCTGCCTTTAACTCCGTTGCTTCCCTAACAATGTTAATCTTAGACAAGAAAAAAGATATTGGCATACTTTGGAGTATGGGCTGTGATATTAAATTAATTAGAAGGATCTTTCTTTTTGAGGGCGTACTAATCTCATTGATTGGAAATATTGCGGGCTTAGGATTGGGAGCGGGAATCTGTTATATACAGATAAAATACAAGCTAATTGAATTTCAGGGGAACTTTGTCGCTAACTCAATACCAGTTGCTATGGAATTACAGGATTTTATATATGTCTTTCTAACAGTCTCATTGATAGGATTTATCACGGCTCTACTTCCCTCAAAAATGATCAAACCAGACAAGATCTCTATCTGACTGAGCGTGCCCTTAAACAGACTTTATAGGAGAAGGGTTTGTAAGATAAATATCCAGCAGAGATTGAAGTCGCTCCAAAGAATCCTCTGTTTGAAGTTCAAGACGCATCTCTTTCGAATTAGGGATACCCTTAAAATAATTTTTATAGTGTCTGCGCATTTCAAGAATTCCCAGCCTTTCTCCTTTCCAATCAATAGACCGTTCCAAATGTGATCGACAAGCTATAATCCTGTCTTTCAAGGTAGGCATTGGCAAGTGTTGACCTGTTTTTACGTAATGTTTTATTTCATTAAAGATCCAGGGGTATCCTATACTTGCCCTTCCGATCATCACACCATCTACACCATATCGCTCTTTTTTCTCCTTGGCAATTTCCGGTGAGCTGACATCACCATTTCCAAAAACAGGAATTTTCATTCTGGGATTATTCTTAACCTGGCCTATTAAGGTCCAGTCAGCCTCACCTTTATACATTTGTTTTCTTGTTCTTCCATGAATAGAGATGGCTTTAATGCCAACATCCTGCAGTCGCTCAGCAACCTCAACCACATATTTTGTTTTCTCATCCCACCCTAACCTGGTTTTAACAGTTACCGGAAGATTGGTGCATTTCACTATTGCAGCTGTCATTTCTACCATTTTAGGAATATCCAATAAGATTCCTGCTCCAGCCCCTTTGCAAGTAACTTTCTTTACTGGGCAACCATAGTTAATGTCAATAAGGTCAGGTTTAGCAGCATCAGCAATTTCAGCAGCCTTAATCATCGGATTAATTTCAGCACCGAAAATCTGTATTCCTATAGGTCTTTCCTGCTCAAAAACATCTAATTTCTTTATGCTCTTAGCTGCATCCCTGATCAAACCCTCAGAGGAAATAAATTCCGTAAACATTAGATCAGCCCCGAATTCCTTACAAAGAGCACGGAATGGGGGATCACTTACATCCTCCATAGGAGCAAGCAATAGCGGAAAGTCTCCAAGCTCTATATTTCCAATTTTCACCAAGGTATTATACTTTTACAAAATTATCCTGCTTAATTAGAATGGCAATATAAATTTATAATTTTTACAAATTTACCAAAAACTGATGATGGAAGGTCAAGATCCCAAGTTTGCATATTTAACTCCGAGAGCAAAATTAGTATTACTAGGTGCAATTATCCTGGTAAGTTCTGGATTTTTTGTGATCTTAGGATCCGTCCTTGGATCGTGGATATATGATGTCAATATTATGGAGGACCCAAATGCTTTAAATGATCTTGATAATTCAAGCACACTTTCTGCATTAAAATTAATGCAGATTTTCCAGCATGTTGGAATGTTTATAGTCCCTCCTCTTGTTTTGGCATATCTTGTTAGCCAAAATCCCTTAAAATCTTTAGGCCTTGTAAAAACAGCTAATATTCAAGCATATATCTATTCCGGCCTAATAATATTTCTTGCTTTGCCATTAATAAATTGGATGGTAGTAATAAACGGACATCTTGCCTTACCTGAATTTATGAGCAGCATTGAAATATGGATGAAAGAAACAGAAGAAACTGCAAAAAGGTTTACAGAATCCTTTCTAATCATGTCCACAACCCAGGACCTGGCTGTGAATTTATTGATGGTAGCAATTATCCCTGCCATTGGAGAAGAATTGCTTTTCAGAGGCTTGATACAACGTCTATTTATAAATTGGACTCGTAGTGTTCACTGGGGAATACTGATCGCATCAATTTTATTTAGCGCATTGCACATGCAGTTTTTTGGGTTCTTGCCCAGAATGATGCTAGGCATCTTGTTTGGTTATTTATTTCTTTGGTCAGGGACACTTTGGGTTCCCATCTTATGCCATTTTATCAATAATGGCTCAGCAGTGGTATTTGCGTATTTAGAACAACGAGATCTAATGTGGTTCAACGCTGAAAACCTTGGTGCTGAAAAT
Organism: Flavobacteriales bacterium; assembly: GCA_012965625.1. Classification (GTDB taxonomy): domain Bacteria; phylum Bacteroidota; class Bacteroidia; order NORP154; family NORP154; genus UWMA-0041. The sequence continues at coordinate 9,894 of DTSC01000193.1, forward strand.
CAGGATACCATGATCACAATTGCCTGCACAATTGCTATCAGCGGTTTATTATACCTAATTTATAAAAAGGGAAAAGAGCTGCAAACTATTCAGGTTTAACGCCCTTCTTTGTAGAATAATTGATCTTCAGCGCATTCATCTCCCTCAGCTCTTGTTTAACATCTGAGACGATGCCCATCTTTGCGTCTTGATCCACTTTCAAGGAGGTAGTCATGAAAGGAACTTCCTTCTCATCTCTTGCTTCTCTTTCAGCAATAATATATTCAGGTAGATCTTTTATTGTAGCATAAGCATCATTTAGCTGGATTCTGGGTTCTGTTCCATAAACATCAATCAATGCTTTTATCGGAGGGCCTATATAAATATAGCTAACAAGAGATTTCTTTTCCAATTTCTTGATCTCAGTAGCTTCCGGAGGAGAAATTTTCACTTTAAGGGTAACTTCCCTCATTACGGTAGTAACCATAAAAAAGAACAAGAGCATAAATACAATATCAGGCAACGATGCCGTTGATATTGCCGGAGTGCCTCCTTTTCCTTTTCTTGCAAATTTTGCCAAAATACCGGGTTTTTATCTTAATAATATTAGCCGCCTACGTTTCGTGGCTCAGCTTCTGAAATCATCATAGGGATTGCTTTACGAATCGCTTTATTCTCATTTTTTCTTAGTTCCTTAAATTTTCTTCCAAATTTTTGCAGGGACAGATCATCTCTTAGCTCTCTATATGCTGCAACCAATTCATTCTGAACCCGAATGTACATGCCATAAGATGTCCCCCTATCATTTTGAAGGGATACAACCCCTTTTGAAACACCATAAGAACCTATAAGATCAATCATCATCGGTTCCTTTTTAGCTGATAGATTTGGATTGTTTGAGGGATTGTTTACAAAGCGTTTACAACTTTCTCGCAAAGTGGCTATACTTCCAATCTCACCTTCAACCAATAGCTGATCATTGCTATTGACCAATACGGCAAAAACATTTCTTTCTTTAATTGGAGGAGGTTTGGGAGCCTCGGGATCCAAGGGAGGAGGCAGTTTGCGTAAAATCCCTGTATCAACATCCATGGTTGTTGTAACAAGGAAGAAGATAAGCAATAGAAAAGCAATGTCGGCCATTGAACCGGCATTGATCTCACTTACTTCGCGTTTACTTCTTCCCATCAATTACGACTTGAATATTCTGACAATCCCAAAATATATTATTAAGCCGAAGCTTAATATCCCTAATATATAAGTGGTAATTATTCCCATTCCAACGTTCCTGGAAGTTGATTCATCAACACCATACTTCTCATATTTCAGCAAGACCTCATCTGAAGCTAAACCATAAGAAATACCTGCTACCACAGCTAAGGCCAAAACAGCCATTAGCGCTCCTTTGGCATTTTTTGGATTCTGTATTAAATAGACAATTGGGAAAATTATTGCTGCAAGGGCAGAAACCAGAAATAAGCAATAGGCCCAATTCAACAGATAGGATTCTCCAATAAACCCAACATAAAACAATAAACTTAATATTACTGACAGCCCTAATAATCCATAGAGCAAAAAC
>DTSC01000194.1 GCA_012965625.1 Flavobacteriales bacterium
CCCAGCAGTTCCAAACATTCTTTTTGAGTAGCAAGTCCAGTTCCACCACCAAAAGTGGCAACAATCAAAGAGGGGATGGTTATTGAGATATAAAGGTCTTTTTCAGGGGTCATTTCTGTGTAGACAATCCCGGCAGAAGATTCTGAAACATTTGCTACATCTTGTCCTGTTGCGATGAACATGGCAGTAATGGCGTTTGGAGAGTGAGCGCCATTATTATTAGCACCAGATAAGAAGGATCCAATGTCTGAAATATTGGAGTGGTGATAGAGACTTTCTGGCTCAACCCTCATATGTTGTAAAAGCACTTCTCGTTTTATCACAGCTTCTGCGACGACTCTTTTTCCACGGGTTCTCATTATGTTAATTTGAGAAGCTTTTTTGTCCGTAGCGAAATTTGACTCCAAATAAAAGTGTGTAACTCCTTCATAATTATCAAGTATCCAGCTGCAAGCATTAAAAGTTGCTTTTCCTACCATATTTTGTCCTGCTGCATCTCCCGTGAAATAGTTAAAACGCAAAAACGCAAATTTGTTAGCTAAGAAGGGATCTATGTACTGCAACTTAGCAATACTTGAGGTTTCTTCAGCTTTCTCTTTTATCATGGGAAGGTTTTTGTTAATCCAATTAACAAAATCTCGACATTCACGGGCGTTTGAGAATTCAAATACTGGAGCTCTTTGCATGGAGTCACCGATAACTGAACAAGTAACACCACCTGATAAATTCATGACTTTGATGCCTCTGTTATATGAAGCCACCAGTGTACCTTCTGTTGTAGCCAAGGGGATCAGAAAATCGCCCTTTGCATGCTCTCCGTTAATGGTAATTGGACCTGCAAATCCTATGGGAATTTGTGCAACGCCGGTAAAATTCTCAATGTTTCCCTGAAGGGCCTTGGGGTCAAAGGAGTATTTTCTAATGTGCTCAAGTTTCGTATTGGTGGTTTTTTCAATATAATTTTGTCGCTCATTTATAATGTCATCACCATAATCATTCTCTTGTGATCTTGGAATCCTAATAATTTCTGATTTTTCATCAACAATAGAATCGTCGACCTTTAATTTGAGGTTTCCAAAAGGTGTAGCGTTAAATGCAATTTCAATTTCATGTTTTCCTATCGGGAGGCTATCAGTAGTAACAACGATGTCCAATATTTTCTTTAGTGGAAATATTATTGGGCTGTCCTTTGTAATGTCAGTAGCCTTAATAAGGTTTCCGTCTCCCAGGTCTAACTGTATGGAATCCAGTGCTATTTGATTTCCCGCAACGGTGAGGTGGTTAAGCTTGGTAAGGGTGGAGTCCTTCAGCCTGTTTTTCAGTGAAAACTTAATGCCATTTTTCTTATTGCAAAGGCTTCCATTGGTATATAGCTGCTTTAAGATTAAACTTGGGATAAGCATAGTGTACGGTTTTGGTTGGTTGCAAATTTGCCAAAAAATTTGTTAATAATTCCATTTGATTCGGCTAATTAGGAATTTATAATTCCTGGAAATGAATAATTAAATATTACCATAGCCCATAAGTCTATATATTTACAACCAAATATTGAGTCAAAATGATTTATACATTACCTTTTATCGCTGCGATTATAGGATGGTTTACCAATTATTTAGCGGTTAAGATGCTATTTTACCCTAGAAAGAAGGTCAAGGTCTTGTTTCTTGAGTTTCAGGGAATCTTTCCGAAAAAACAACGAATATTAGCTGAGAGGATAGGAAAATTAGTGGCAGAGGAACTACTTTCTGTAAAAGATCTACAAGAAATAATGAACAACCCGGAGAATGTCAATGGGATCAACAAGAATATTGAAGATAGGATAGAGGATTATCTTATTAATACCTTTCCTGAGAAATATCCTATGCTTTCTTATTTTATAGGAGATAAATCACGAGAAAAAATCCAGCGTGCCATGATGATAGAATTGGAAACTATGGGGCCACAAGTGATGAATCAAGCCATAGAGAACCTGGAATCAACCCTTGATATAGAAGCGTTTGTAAAGGAGCGAGTTTCTATGTACTCAACAGAAAGAATCGAGCAGCTTATCCAAGGAATTCTGTCCAGTGAGTTTAAATTCATTGAACGGGTGGGGGCACTAGTTGGGTTTCTAGTAGGATTGGTTCAGGTAGCTATTATAACGATAAGCGGATAATCATAATCAGTCTTTATCTTTCTTAATTCCTGCAATTATAAGGGGTATACTCAGAATAATTGCCAGGATGAATCCAATCATGCTAAGCCCTGGAATTTCATCGTTTGGGTCAAGGTTGGCCATCATTATAATAGCAGAACCAATTATAAGAGACGAGATAAGAAAAGCCAGTACCAAGCGATTTGCTGCCAGGTCAATTTTTTTTGTTAATTTCTTGGTTTCCCAATCTTCTACTTCAATTTTTAATTTTCCCTCCCTGACGTTTTTCAGAATTTCATTTACTTCATAAGGGAAGCTTCTGATGAAAGAATTCATTTGTGTCATCCGATGAAAGATTTCATCAGTAATATTTTCAACAGAATACTGTTCCTTTAGAATACTAACGCCATAAGGCTTTAAATGATCGTAAATGTTCATTGAGGGCGATACTTGTTTTCCAATACCTTCCAAAATGGCAAGAGCCCTTAAGATTAGAAAAATACTTCCGGGGAGCTGCATTTTATAATCATATACTAGCTTTTGCAATCTGGGGATTAAATCTGCCATACTGCCTTCACTAACATCCAGTGAGGCAAAATCCTCAATTATTTCGTTTACATCATTTTCAAATATCCTTGGGTCAGTTATTTCATTTTTATAAGACAGTTTCCTGAGGTTGTTGGCCATTTTTTCAGCATTTTGCTGAGCCATACCTATAAATATTCCAGCAATTGCATATTTGTCGCGCTTTACAAGTTTGCCAACCATGCCAAAATCAATAAGGCAGATAACACCAGATTTTTTGATGATAATATTTCCGGGGTGAGGGTCGGCATGAAAGAAACCGTGCTCAAATATTTGAGACAGATAAATGTGCATCCCTCTTTCTGCAAGTTTGTCCGGGGCTATTTTCCATTCCTTAAGCTGCTTAATATTGGTTATCTTGCATCCTTCAGCATATTCAATCACCATTACCTTCTCAGTTGTATGGTTTTTGTATGCTTTTGGTACATAAAAGTCCTTATTCTTTTTATAGTAAATCCGGAATTGTTCAATGGACCTTGCTTCATGGTTATAATCCATTTCCTTTTCCATGGTCTTTCTGAAAGTATTGACAATATCCAAAATGTTGGTAATGCCATGTTTTTCGAAATAGGCCTCACCTCTTTTTGCTACTTCAGTAAGAATTCGCAGGTCAGTATCTACCAGTTCCTTTACACCTGGTCTCTGCACTTTTACGACAACATCTTCTCCTGACCTTAGTTTTGCTTTATATACTTGCCCAATAGATGCAGACCCTATAGGGGTTTCGTCAATTGTCTCAAAAATATCCTCAACCCTTCTTCCTGTTTCAGATTCAATAATCTCAATGGCTTTCTCATATTCAAAAGGCTTTACCTGGGATTGTAGTTTTTGGAATTCTTTAATAAGTGGTTCAGGAAGGATATCAGGCCGGTCGCTAAGTACTTGGGCAAGCTTTACAAATGTTGCACCAAGCTCTTCAAAGCACATTCTGATTCTTTCCCATCGGGAATACTCTAAAACAGGACGATCATACCTTTGCCACGACAACCTTTTGTTTTTAGGGATTAGCTTAGTCAAAGAGGTGTTTGCAACAACATCTTCAAATCCATATTTACCCATTATCCGGATAACATCTCGGATTCGCTTAATGTTCTGTATGGTCTTTTCAAAGATCATTTACGCTGCGGAATTTAATCAGGTGCAATACTAAGCTAATTTTGTTCTGCACCTATTATGCTATCATGTAAAATAAAAAAACCGGGTATGGAAATTCCAAATCCCGGCTTTTCTACGTTATTTTTGAGAAAATGTTTACTTAACTGTAGCAGTTTTCTTTGCTTTAGTCTTAGCCAACTCACTTTCTAAGTCTTTTACCCTCTTCTGTAAGTTGTCATAATCATCTCTTTTTACATAATTTAACTTGTCAGCTACATTCTTAATGATGTCACCAAGCTTTTCTTCGAATTCGTCTCTTTTACCGTTAAGGTTCTCAATAACGTCTTCAGCTACTTTCTTAGCTTCTGAATCTGATATTTTTCCTTTTTCAACTAATTCATCCAAAGTGCTTTGTACTTTTTCTGTTGTTAAAGAAGCGAGTCCTATACCTGCGTAAAGGAATTGTTTTAATGGATTTTCCATGATTTATTTAATTTGTGTTCGGCTTTTATATTTTAGCAAAACTGGTTAAAAAATATTTTTATATAGTTATGCACGCATACTACAACAGCTATGCCAATGGAAATAATTCCATAATCGCCTAAAAATTATGCAAATATGGCAGAGTTAAGCAGGTATTTTATGCAATTATGGCAGAAAGCAAGGGTTAGGGTTTTGTTATTACACCAATTGTTTTCTTTATTCCGTAATTATTGACTGTCCTAATTAATTTTTCTTTCTTGCTATTTGTATAATTAAAGGAATCCAACCTAAAAATGGAATATAAAAGAAAAGTGACTGTGGGTTTCTGAATAGCCATATAATCCATGAAAAGAAGGTAATTTTCATTTTTACAGGCTTCCCATTCCCATTTGTAAACAGCCGTTCATGTTCAAGGAACATCAAAGCCCAGCCAGACGGAAGAATATAAGGTATTTTTGATAGGTTTTTAATGAAAATTTTAATAAGTCCACTCGTTTTATATGGATGTTTGCCATATTTTTCCACAGCTTTATTCAGATCTTCCTGCATTTGTTCCTTTACCTTTTCAGCAATTAGAACAAAGTCATCTCTGCATAATTCATCAAAAGGTTTATCAACCATCTCATATGGCTTAATGGTTTTGCCTCTTACATAGGTAAGGTTAGCGGGAAAGGCCATATAAAATGCCCAGGGTTGCAAGGGTACCAACAGGAGAGAAAGCCCAAGAGGTAAAAAGGGCATGCCTATTTTATTTACTAATCGGGTAACAGTAGTAGAATTATAGCTATAAGGATTAATATATTCGGCATTTACGGTTGAAACAGGAATAACATCAGTTTTATACTTAATTGACATTCTGATAAAAGAGGTTGAAAACCGCTGCAGTTGGTATTTTTTATCAAACCCCTTCCCAATACCTGGAACGCCTTCAGGATATATAAGAAGATTTGAATCCTGGTACTGCATCATCGTCTCAAAATTCAAAGATGTGGCATCTACACCCCCTGCACGTTTCCACAGGTCGTCAATTAGATATGGGTGCATTAATTTTGTTTGTGAGAGCATGGGAGCTGTTAATCCTCGAATGGATTTTTTTTGATCGAGATTGTTAAGCTGCAATAATCCTGCACCAAACATCATTGCATCCCATGGGAAAGCCATTCCTGAATGATTGCTCGCATAGATTAGGGGCCTATCAGGATTGTTTCTCTCAGGGATACTTTCAAATCCTATAAATCTGGATCTGAAATAAAACTTGTCAAAGAAGATGCAAATATTGTCAATAAGGCTCTTTAGGTAATCAAAGTCAAAAAAATCAGTATATATGTTTTTATTTTTATCGACTAATTTCATTAATTCATCCTCTGAAAGATTACGAGTGTCTATTTTTTGGAGAGGTGTTAAAAACATTTGGCCTGTTTATTTGCAAAAGTAAACTTTATTTTACAATATTGTTCTGGATGCATACCATAGAAAAGTATACAAATAAGCAATCTAGATTCATGAAGATGAATCAGATGATGGTGCATTATCGAGATGAAGGAAAAGGTGAGGTTATCTTGCTAATCCATGGAGCATGCTCCTCTTTACATACATTTGAAGATTGGACCAATAAACTAAAGAGAAAGTACCGGGTTATTCGCTTGGATTTGCCTGGTTTTGGATTAACGGGGCCCACCAAAAATGGGAGATACACCTTGAATACCTATATGCGTTTTCTTAAGAAGTTTCAGGACAATTTAGGTGTTGAAAGCTGTCATTATGCTGGTAGTTCATTGGGTGGATGGATGGCTTGGGAGTATGCCGTGAAATATCCGAAACGAGTTAATAAGCTAATCTTAATAGGTGCTGCGGGATGTTTTATTGATCAACGAATACCATTACCATTTATAATTGCAAGGACTCCATTTGTTAGTAGAGTTATGCAAGTTGTGACTCCCAGAACGTTGGTTGCCAGGTTTGTACGAGAAGTTTTTGGGGATAAGGAAAAGGTTAAAGAGGAGATGATTGATAGATATTATGATATGGTAACAAGAAGAGGTAACAGAGAAGCATTTGTTGCATTGGCAAATACTAAGTATGAGATTCATTTTGATAGGATAAAAGAGATCAAACATAAAACACTGATTATGTGGGGGGAAATGGATAACTGGGTGACAGTGAAAAATGCACTTGCTTTTGAAAATGAATTACCTGATTCAGAACTGATAATATATGAAGGTGTGGGGCACATTCCTATGGAAGAAATACCAGAAAAGTCGGTAAGAGATTTGATGAAGTTTCTTTTGAATGGAAAGAATGCTAAGAAATAGTATGCATTTCCTCTTTTCGCCCAACAAATTTTTCCATTGCACTAGAGACCCCTAAAAATTCTGCAATCCAGTCAAAAACGGAAACGGGTAAATATCTCATTAACCATGAAGAATATATTATTCCCGGCATGATAAGCCTGCTTCGATTATTCTCTATAGCTTTTACAATTTTCTTCGCGACTACTTTTTCATCTAAAATTGGCAGCAACCAACTGAACCTGGTTTTCACACCTTTAAACATTCCTGTATTGATAAAATAGGGGCAAATGATGGTTGTTCGTATTTTCATCTTCCTGCTCCTAAATTCCATTCTCAAAGATTCATCAAATCCAAAAGCAGCAAATTTACTAGCATTATAGTCAGTAAGTCTAGAGGCACCTACAATTCCAGCAGCAGAAGAAATCGTTACAATATGGCCTGCATTGGCATTTATCATATCTGGAAGAAATGCTTTTACTGTCCAAAACATGGACATAGTATTGACATTCATTGTCTTCTCGATCTCTTCATCAGAACATTCCCAGAAAGGCTTGCCAATAACTATGCCTGCATTGTTTACAAGGATGTCAAGATTTCCACAGGTTTCCTTTAGCTTATCTGCCGTTTCGTAAACCTTTTGTTTATCAGTTACATCACATAAGAAAGCATGTACATTTCCTCCTTTTTTGCTAATATCTTCTTTCGTTTCTTCTAGAGCTTTCTTATTGATATCCCATAAAATAATGGTGCCTCCTTTTTGAGCCATATACTCGCCCATTAATCTTCCTATACCACTCGCTCCTCCAGTAATGAGAATGTTCTTGTTTCTAAATGATGTCATAGTTTCTTAGGTCGTAAGGTCTGCTATTCCCAGAGAATACTTCCATCTTCCTCATACCATGTCTCATATTTTCCTGCATGTACCTTTTCGTGTTAATATTCCATTCTCAATGGTCCATTCTTCTTTCATTACAATAAACTTTTTCATGCTTTCATGATGATCTATCTGGTTGTTGACTGATTCCAGCGTATTTGTAAGACTAGTTTCAATTTCATCTTTAGAATTTTTTCTTCCTTCTTCAGACAAAACAATCAATGCAAGTGGTTGAGGAAGTCCTGAGCCAACCACACAAACTTGTTCAATATCATTATTCGCTTCTATCTTAAGTTCTATGGGAGCCGGCGCAACGTACTTTCCTTTTGCCGTCTTAAAGAGGTCTTTAAGCCTTCCTGTTATTTTTAAAAATCCTTCATGATCAATTTCACCTTTGTCTCCAGTACGCAAATAACCGTCAGCGGTAAACGATTCTGAAGTTAACTCGGGTTCTTTATAATAGCCATCCATCAGGGCCTCATGTTTAATTAAGATTTCTCCATCTTCAGAGATTTTTGCATCACAATGAGGCAATGGAGTTCCAACATATCCAATTTTAATATTATCGTTTAGAGTAACGTGAGAATAGCAACAGTTTTCAGTCATAGCATAAGCCTCTTGTATTCGGATCCCAAGCTTTTCAAACCAAATGATCAAAGCGGCTGGTGTTGGTGCAGCTCCAGTAAAGACATTCTTGGCATCGTTTAAACCCAGGCCTTTCCTAACCTTCTTCTTTATAAGTCCTCCTAAAATAGGAATACCCAAGAGCATGTCCATCTTTTTCTGGGGTAACTTTCCCAATATTCCTTGTTGGAATTTGGCCCAAATTCTAGGCACACCTAAAAACACTGTTGGTGATGAATAGGCTAGGTTTTGCGCGAATGACTCCAATGATTCAGCAAAGTCAACTCTGCCGCCTGAATACATTCCGCCCATTTCAACTAATATTTTTTCAGCAATATGACATAGTGGCAAGTAAGAAAAGAACTTATCGTCAGGTCCTACTTTTACAGTATTTATTGCATGGGTAGAAGCAAACGAAAAATTATAAAACTTATGCATAACACCTTTTGGTATTCCCGTGGTGCCAGAGGTGTAAATAATAGTTGCCAGATCTTCAGGGTCTCTGATTAAGTTCTCTGATATTGGTTCAACATTTGCCGTAAGGTCATCCCAAGTGTCATAGCCACTTTCTGAATAGAACGGATATGTAATACAATACATGTCCTCCGGTACCCCTGGTTTCATGGATTCGTAATCGTCAAGTTTACCAACAAAAAGAACTTTTGTTTCACTATGATCTAAAATCTGCCTGACACTATTTGGGGATAGATTTGGGTACATGGGAATAGAAATGTGTCCAGACATCATAATTGCAAGGTCCGACATGATCCAATGTGCACAGTTTTTTGATAATATTCCTATCTTAGTTTGAGGGGGAAGGTTTAATCCTTTTAAAACGGCACCCATTTTTCTTACCTCGGCAGCTGTTTCTTTCCATGTCCATTCTTTATACACGCCATTAATTGGTTGACGCAGATATACTTTATTGGGTGTTTCGCTCTCCCATTGGTAGAGCATTTCTAAGGGTGATTTAAGACTCATAGTAATTTTTGCTAAAATAAATGATTATTAAAAGAGAACAAAAATAGAATAAATACACTAGAAATAAAAGATGGAAAGATCTCATCTTCTAATCTTATATACTTGTTCCCCATTAATAAACGTGTTAAGTACTTTGAATGAAGAAATGTCACTTAAATCTTCTTCCATTATATCTTTATTCAAAATTACGAAGTCGGCACTTTTTCCAACTTCCAAACTGCCTTTTGTATTTTCTTCAAAATTGGCCATTGCGCCCCAAATAGTCATAGATCTCAAAGCTTCTTTTCTAGATATTGCATTTTCCATTTGAAAACCATTTTTGGGATACCCCTGCAAATCTTTTCGTACTACTGCTGCATAAAATCCTAAGAGGGGATTAATACCTTCTATTGGAAAATCACTTCCACCTGCAATCATGCCATTTTGCTTTAGCAGTTGCTTATAGGCGTAAGCACCCTTTATCCTATTTGAACCTAACCTGTCTTTTGCCCAATACATGTCAGACGTAGCATGTGTCGCTTGAATGGATGGTATGATATTATACTTTCCAAATTTTTCAAAGTCTGCTTCATGGACTACTTGTGCATGTTCAATTCTCCATCGCAGGTCATTTGAGCCCTTTAGTACTTTACCATAAATATTTAGTATCATTTGGTTGCCAGAATCCCCTATGCAGTGTGTATTCATCTGAAATCCCATATTATAAATTTTATCGGCCATTTCTTCAAAATACAATGGTTCATTTACCAGCAAGCCAGTATGATCCGGATCATCTGAGTATGGAGATAATAAACATGCTCCTCTTGATCCTAAAGCCCCATCTGAATAAAATTTGAATGAGCGGACTGTCAGCTTTTCTGTTATTAAATGTCCATGCTCAGAAAAATAACTTAGATTCTCCTGGTTTGGATTAAGCATTATATAGACTTTCATTTTAAGGGTATTCTCTTGATGCATATGATTAATAAGTTCTACCATATTCTTGTCAAGTCCCGCATCATCCACGGTAGTTAGCCCAACGGCGAGGCAATCTTGATCTGCATTTATCAGGGCTGTTTTATATTGTGCCTCAGTAGGGCTTGGAATCACAGCCTGTATGAGATCAATTGCATTGTCGATCAAAATTCCTGTAAGAGAACCATTTGCTTTTTCAATAATTCCACCTTTAACTTTTGTGTCATAAGTGATTTTTGCAAGCTCCAATGCCTTTTTATTTACCAAAGCTGCATGCCCATCAATTCTTTTAATAAATACCGGCCTGTTCGGAAACAAGCTGTCGAGCTTTTCTTTAGCAGGAAAATTTTTGATTTTCCAGTCATTCTGATCCCAACCTCTTCCTGTTATCCAATCGGACTTGTTTTCTTTCGAGAATGCAACAACTTTGTCAATAACCTCCTCAAAAGAATTAGTTCCTGACAGATTAACTTGTTGCAAGCTGAGTCCATAACCCAGGAAATGGCAATGAGCGTCAATGAATCCAGGGTAAATGCATCCGGCTTTGGCATTGATGATATTTGCAGAAGTATAGTCATCAAGAACCTGGTTTGTTGTACCCACCGCAACAATCTTTCCATTATGGATGGCCATTTCATTTATTATTGAGAAATTATTATCAACGGTATAAATCTTTGCGTTTCTAATGATAAGGTCTACTTCTTCCTTCATTGAACAGGATGTGATGAATAATAAAATGCACAAGTACTTCAAGCGATTCAAGACTTGAGAAATTTTAGAATAGGAAACTTGTTTATAGCTCTATCCTTGTTGTAATAAAATAAAAATATGATCATTAACAATGGGAGCCCTGGAATTTTGTACCTGACAACTGCACCAAGAACAGGAGTTGTCATGCCAATGATTCCAAAGAGAAGCAATACAAAACCTATGCAGAAAAGAGCAAAGTTTAAATGCTTTGATTTACGCTTAAAGAAGAAAAGGCAAAATGCAATAATTAGCATGATGATAATATTTTCAATTGCAGCAAGTAAAATGATAGGTGATGAAATATCGAGCAGGGAGGGTCTGAATAAAACATTAAAAATAGCATTTGGAAAAAGACTGATAAAGCTAAATGCATTGGATTCTAAAATAGGTATTTGATAATAACTTCCAGCTTTCCAATGCAAAGCGAGATTAATAAAATCATGCTGCTTTTTAATCAGGATTTCAAGTATGTCTATTTCTGGGAAGATTAAATGGGTATTCATTGCCAAAATAAACAAAAGGAAATATAAAGTAATATGTTTTATTATTGGATTACCTGGTTTGTATAGTTCGCATATCAGATAGGCTAATAAGGCAGGGATTAAGGCGAACAGAACATAAATTTTTGAAAGGAAGAACAAAACGGTAAAAAAAATAAAACTGAATA
>DTSC01000195.1 GCA_012965625.1 Flavobacteriales bacterium
AACGGGATGGATTGTGTGCTTGTCCATTCTGGCGTAGTGGCTGAACCTCCGTGTATGGAAGTCCAGCTGCTGGGCGATACCCATGGAACTTCATCATCTGAATTCAAACCTCCTGGATTTCCCGGAAAATCCAAATATGGGAGGTAATAATATTGTGCAAAAACTGCAGTCGTACTTAAGCAAAAAATAATAAATAGTGAAAAAAGGTATCTCATAATCAGTTTAATATATCAAGATACTGGTCAAGGATGATATTAAGTATCTCGTAGTTTACAATCAATATCTTTAGTTAGAATAAACAAGTAAAGTTAATATTTCCTACACAATTATTTACTTTAATATTGTTTCTTTTTATAAATCGATGGACATTGACAATAAAATTACAAAAGAAAACCTGCTCTTTTACCGGCCTTCTGCATTACCTTTGAGCACTCAATATACAATGAAGCCACTTAAACATTTAAATAAGTATTTGTTAAAGTATAAATGGAGGTTTATGCTGGGCATTGTTTTCGTAATGATAGCCAATTTCTTTGCTATTTACCCTGCCCAGATAATTCGAAGTGCATTCGACACCGTAGCAGTAGATCTCTCCAGTGAACTAATCACAGCTCCGATCCAGGAGCAATTCTTTACAAAAATGATAGGTGAACTAATGATAGAAAAGTCGATTGGAGAAAAACTATTCTATTTTGGATTGCTAGTAGTCCTGCTCGCTATTCTAAAAGGCATTTTTACATTTTTAATGCGGCATACCCTGATCATTATGTCCCGACTGATAGAATATCGCTTAAAAAATGAAGTTTATCAGCACTACCAGCTCCTGGGCACTTCCTTTTACAAAAGAAATAATACCGGAGACCTTATGAACAGAATCAGTGAAGATGTAACCAGGGTACGAATGTATCTAGGTCCTGCTATAATGTACACTGTCAATTTAACCTTCTTATTTATTCTCGTTATTGGAACAATGATTTCTGTTAATCCGAAGCTAACTTTTTATGTGCTGACGCCTTTACCCATTTTATCCATTACAATATATTATGTCAGCAATCTGATCAATAGAAAAAGTGAAGTTGTACAACGTCAGCTTTCTATACTTACCACCTTTACCCAAGAGGCCTTCTCAGGTATCAGGGTATTGAAAGCCTATTCTAGGGAAAGAAATTCAATTGAAAGATTTGAATTGGAGTGTAATGCTTATAAAGAAAGGTCAATGGACCTGGTAAAAATTAACGCCCTTTTTCACCCATTTATGATTCTTTTAATTGGCATTAGCACATTACTCACCATTTATGTGGGGGGGCTTGAGGCAATTGCCGGCAACATCAGTATTGGGAATATTGCCGAGTTTGTGATCTATGTAAACATGCTTACATGGCCAGTAGCCTCACTCGGATGGGTTACTTCATTGGTACAAAGAGCTTCAGCATCGCAAGAAAGGATCAATGAATTCCTAATGGAAGCTCCTGAAATTAATGGGAATACTGGTTCTGTTGATAAAATTATGGGTGAAATCATTTTTAAAGATGTAAGCTATGTCTACCCTGAATCAGGCATAAAGGCATTAGATAATGTTTCATTTATCGTTAAACCAGGACAATCTCTGGCAATCCTTGGAAAAACCGGATCAGGGAAAACAACCATAAGCCAATTAATCAACCGGCTGATAGATCCTTCTGAAGGCAGTATCTATGTGGATGGCAAAGACCTTAAAACAATTAACTTAAATAACCTGCGTAAGAATATAGGTTATGTTCCACAAGATGTATTCTTGTTTTCAGACACCATTGCCAATAATATTGATTTTGAAAACCCAAGTAATGACAAAGCCATAATAGAAGAAGTGGTAAATGCTGCTGGCCTGAATGCAGATATTAACATCCTTCCTAATGGACTCAATACCATACTGGGGGAACGAGGCATTACCCTTTCAGGCGGACAGAAGCAGCGCGTTTCCATTGCCAGGGCCATCATCAAAGAACCAAAGATCTTAATATTTGATGACTGTTTATCGGCAATAGATACAGAAACTGAAGATATTATCCTTAACAACCTGGTGAAAGTCATGAAAAATAAAACAAGTATTATCATTAGCCACAGGATATCTTCAATAAAACATGCTGATCAGATAATTATGATTGACAAAGGAAAAATTATTGAGACAGGAACACACAGCTCACTCATATCCTACCCTAGCGAATACAATAAAATATTTCAACAGCAATTATTGGAACGAGAATATTCAATTTGATCATAATATATTCTCCCATTCAATAGGATTTGCCATAATATTTTACTATATTTGTCTATGATAATATCATGCTGGTCTATTATTTATATGGATTCAGCGATATTTTTAACTTATTGGTCGATATTGACCAATGATCTTTTAACATTAATAAAATTTGAATGATTATGGAAATAAATGACAAGAAGGATCAAAGAGATGATGTTTTTTCCAGACATGTTAGGGCGGGAAAAAGGACTTACTTTTTTGATGTAAAAGCTACAAGAGCAGATGACTATTATCTTACGATAACAGAGAGTACAAAAAAAATTGATGAAAATGGTTCTTTTTTCTATAAGAAGCATCGCATCTTCCTTTACAAAGAAGATTTCAATAAATTCTCTGATAGTTTATCAGAAGTGATCGGATTTGTCCACAAAGAGAAAGGAGAGGCCCCAATACGTTCAAATAATCATGAAAGTGCTTCAAAAAAAGAAAACACAGGAAATGAAGTTAGTGTTGAGAATAATTTGAATAGCTTGCCTGTCCCAGAATCTGAGAAAGAAGAACCATCAAGTAATGAAAACAATCAGATTGTTGATGATGCCCATGAAGAAGCCATTAATAAAGAGGAAGGGCAAGCTGAGGACAACGAAAATATCTCTAAGTAAGAATCATCTAAAAAACGATTCTTAATACTAAGCTTTCTTTTATTAAAAGACTGAATCATTTCCAGGTGTCTATCGTTTAATTGGATGCATCCATTGCTAGACAAGATAGCTCTTATTTAAAGAATTATCGAGCTGTGGTTTCAAATAATTATAATGTGTCTATGCTAAATAATCTTCATGTTAATTTCGATTGCATACAGTAATTAAGTATCAAAATAGTTAGTGGCTGTAAACCTTTTCCAATTGGGAATGGTTGTACATGGGATTAATAGGCTTGTTGGGAATCGCTCATCCTCAAGTGATTAACAATAAAGCATGCCCCTTCCTTTTTTGCTTTAAACCCATCAATCATATTAACAAATAATTGTTTAAAAGTTTGAGCTATTCATTAAGGCTAAACGATACTATAAAATGTAACTTTGGCTTTTAAATAATGTCTGCAATTTCTTATTATGAAGATCACATTTTACGGTCATGCTTGTTTTGGGATAGAAGTTAATGGGAAACATCTTTTAATGGACCCTTTTATTTCACCTAATGAGCTGGCAAAGGACATCAATATTAATGAAATACCAGCCGACTATATATTAATCTCCCACGGACATGAGGACCATGTTGCAGATGTTAAAACCATCGCAGAAAGGACTAAGGCCAAGCTTGTTTCCAATTATGAAATTATTACTTGGTTTGCTAGCCAGGGAATTGAAAATGGCCATCCCATGAACCACGGAGGAGAATGGGAGTTTGATTTTGGCACTATAAAATATGTAAACGCAGTTCATTCAAGTGTATTGCCAGATGGCACCTATGGTGGGAACCCTGGTGGTTTTATTATCCGAACAGAAGAAGGCAATATTTATTATGCGGGGGATACAGCCCTTACCTATGACATGAAGCTTATTGGTGAGAGTGAGAATATTGATTGGGCCTTATTACCTATAGGCAGCAATTTTACTATGGGTGCTCAAGATGCTGTTATAGCAGCTGGGTTTATAGGCTGTGATAAGGTAATAGGAATGCACTACGATACATTTGGATTCATTGAAATAGATAAGGAAGATGTAAAAAATAAATTCTCAAATGCTGGTAAAGAGCTTACTCTAATGAATATCGGCGCAACTATTGATCTTTAAAATATATGGCGAAAATTATTGCAATATCAAATCAAAAAGGAGGTGTTGGAAAAACCACTACGGCAATAAACCTCTCTGCAAGTCTTGCAGTTTTGGAAAAGAGAACATTATTGGTGGATGCAGACCCTCAGGCAAACTCAACTTCTGGGCTTGGATTTGAACCGAGAAATATTAAAACCAGCATCTATGAGTGCATCATCAATGACGTTAACCCCAAAGACATCATCTTGAATTCGGAAACACCCAACTTGGATCTAATTCCTGCACATATTGATTTAGTTGGTGCTGAAATTGAAATGATAAATCTTCCTAACCGCGAGAAAATGATGAAGCGGGTCTTGGCTAAGATCTCAGACAAATACGACTTTATTATCATTGATTGTTCACCATCCTTGGGATTAATTACCATTAATTCCTTAACTGCTGCTGAATCTGTGATCATCCCTGTTCAATGCGAATACTTTGCATTGGAAGGATTAGGCAAGCTGTTAAATACCATTAAGATAATCCAGTCTAGGCAAAATCCTGACTTATCTATTGAAGGATTTCTTTTAACAATGTATGATAGCAGATTAAGATTAGCAAATCAGATAGTTGAAGAAGTGAAAACTCATTTTCAGCAAATGGTCTTTAATACCATTATACAAAGAAATACAAGGCTTGGGGAAGCGCCGAGTTTCGGCCAGACAATTATTATGCACGATGCTAGCAGCAAGGGAGCAATCAATTACTTAAACCTAGCAAGAGAACTTTTACAAAAAAACGAGCTCACCAAGATCAAACAATCTGAAAAGGTTGTAGAAACCATATAAATTATTTAGATTAGGTGCCTTTTCAAATAATTGGCATCAAATGAAATCATTATCTTTCAAGTACTTCCCAAAGAAATACATCATAATATTGACCATTGCATTATGTTCTAGTCAACAAGTAATGAGTCAATCCTCATTTAAGAGGGCAATTGGACAAACAGACTTTTACAACAGAGGAAACTCTATTAAACAAACACTAGACAGTGGCTATATTGTAGCTGGCAGAACAGTTAGTTTTGACGGTGGTGGGGTTCAAGCCTATTTGGTAAAAACAGATGCTAATGGCAATACACTATGGTCAAAAAACTATGGAGAAAGTGGCAGTGAGGAGGCAGAGAGCATCACATTGTTAAATGACGGAGGTTTTGCTTTTACAGGCTATTCAAATTCTGTAGGCAGCGGAAAAAGAGATGTATATTTAGTAAGGACAGATAAGAGTGGAGATACGTTATGGACAAAGGTATTTGGTGGACAAGGAATCGATGGTGGGAAGTCTATAGATGCCACAAACGACAATGGATTTATAATTACTGGTGAAACTTATAGCTATGGAAAAGGAACTGTAAATGCATACCTGATAAAGACCAATGAAAACGGGGATACAGCATGGACAAGGGTATTTGGCGGTAATGGCATTGAGCAAGGAAATTCAGTTCAACAGACCAAAGATGGAGGCTATATAATAACAGGTAGAACCAATAGTTTTGGTGCGGGAGATTATGACGTATATCTAATTCGCACTGATGATAAAGGAAATAAACTCTGGATGCAAACTTTTGGAGGTACTGGAAGTGAGGAAGGCAACTCTGTTAAACAGACAGATGATGGGGGCTATATCATCACAGGCTATACCAAAAGCTACGGCCAGGGAGGAGCAGATGTTTTTATTGTTAGGACGGATAAGTCTGGGAATCAAATATGGACACAGTCTTTTGGTGGCGGTACGGATGATTTTGGCCAAGACATCGAGCAGACTCGTGATGGTGGTTTTATAATGGCTGGATATACCAATAGCTTTGGCAATGGCATGGAAGCATACCTTATACGCATGGATGAAGCTGGCAATAGTATTTGGGAATATACCTATGGAGAGAAATCAGATGATTTCGGCAATTCGGTATGTCAGACCAATGATGGGGGATTTGTAATTGGTGGGTCAACGGTTAGATCATCTGATGGGCCTACAGCTGAGAAGATTAAGAACGTTTATCTTATCAAGACTGATGTTTCCGGAAAATAAATGGGGATTATCAACCAGATAAATTCTTGAATTATATCAGTCAACCTCAGCTTTGTCTCTTTGTTTTTAATTCAACAGGCCGATACTTGAAAAACAGAATTATTACAAGTAACTTTACACGCGTATATGACCAGTAAAAGAAATGCATTAGGAAAAGGGCTGGGCGCTCTTCTTGAAAACTATGAAACTGATGTTACATCAAAGGCATCATCAGTAGACAATCCCGATGATGCGCATCAAGCTGATGTCGTTGTTGGAAGTGTTGCTAACCTGCCTCTAGACGCTATTGAGGCCAACCCATTCCAGCCTCGCACCAAGTTTGAGGCAGAGAAGCTGGAAGAATTGGCAAGCTCAATAAAAAAATACAAGTTAATACAACCCATCACGGTAAGAAAAATGGGTTATGACCAGTACCAGCTGATATCAGGTGAAAGGCGGTTTAAAGCGGCAAGAATCGCTGGACTGAAATCAATTCCTGCTTATCTTCGAATAGCTAACGACCAGGAAATGCTTGAGTTGGCTTTGGTTGAAAATATCCAAAGACAAGATCTTAATGCCTTGGAAATCGCCTTTTCTTATCAAAGGCTAATAGAAGAGTGTAACTTAACTCAAGAAGAATTAAGTGAAAATATCGGAAAGAATCGGACTACTATTTCAAATTACTTAAGGCTACTCAAGCTTCCTGATATTATCCAGGCAGCAATAAAAGATGACAATATACAGATGGGACATGCAAGGGCTTTAATTAATATAGAGAATGAAGCAGACCAGATCAGTATTTTCAATAAAACGATTTTAAAGAGTTTGTCTGTAAGGCAGGTAGAAGATCTGGTCAGAAACCTTTCTGATGGTAATCATCCTGTTGGTAAAAGAAAAATAGGTGGAAGTTTATCAGTAGAACATAAAAAATTAGCCTATAAATTATCTACTCATTTTGATACTAAAGTGGAGCTTAAACGTTACAATAACAAAACAGGAAAAATCGTTATACCGTTTAGCTCTGATGAAGATCTTTCCAAGATTATTAAAGCAATAGACCTGGATTAAACCTTCTTTACCAAGAATCATGAAATTAATCCCTGAAAGGCGACTTATAATCAGGAATATACTATTGGTATTGGCCCTAATTAATATATCAATGGATGTTCTTTGTCAGCATGTTGATACCTTAAAGAGGGGGAAAATAATAGAGGACAAACCCATAGAAGAAAAAGAAAAATCACATTCTCCAAAAACTGCCTCTATTATGTCTGCAATACTACCTGGACTAGGACAAGTATACAATAAGAAATACTGGAAACCTCCAATTATTTACGCTGGATTTGCTGCCTTAATCTATGCAACAGATTTTAATAACAAAAACTATAATGATTACAAAGAGGCCTACAGCCTAAGAATGGATGGAGATTCTGAAACTGTTGACAAATATGATGTCCAGCTGGATAATGAAGAAATTAAATACTCAGATGAATCGCTATTAAAATTAAAAGACTTTTATAGAAGAAACAGAGATTTGACCTTGATCTTTATAGGCGGCACCTACCTGATCAACATCTTAGATGCAGTAGTGGATGCACATTTTTACAGTTTTAATGTTAGCGATGACCTTTCTTTTGAATTGAGACCAAATATTATATATCAGTGTGCACACGAACGTCCTGTTCCTAGTCTGGGCTTAACATTAAACTTATGAAATTAGCCTTATTAGGATATGGGAAAATGGGAAAAGCAATTAAGAAAATTGCTTTAGAGCGTGGCCACCATATTGTCATGGAGGCTAATTCTTCTACAGCTATTGACCAGGAGGATCTCAAAAAAGCAGATGTTGCCATTGAATTCAGTACCCCGGAAACTGTTGTTGACAATATTGTTAAATGTTTTAACGTTAACCTTCCGGTAGTAGTAGGGACTACTGGCTGGGACAATCATTTACCTGATTTACAAGCTACATGCAAAAGGCAGAATCAAGCCTTGTTTTATGCATCCAACTTCTCAATAGGAGTAAATATTTTTTTTAAAATTAATATCCTGTTAGCAAAGCTGATGAATGAACAGGAAAACTATGATGTGGCCATAAAAGAAACCCATCATACTGAGAAACTTGATACTCCCAGTGGCACAGCTATCACATTAGCTAACAGTATCATAGAAAACAATAACAAAAAATCTGGTTGGGCAGATTCTGAAACAGATAAAAAGGGAGAAGTTTTGATTTCTGCATTTAGGGAGAAGGACGTTCCAGGAACCCATGTGATCACCTATGATAGTGATATTGATAGGATAGAAATAAAGCATGAAGCAAAGAACAGGAAGGGCTTTGCTACTGGAGCAGTGCTTGCAGCTGAGTGGCTTAAAGAGAAAAAAGGTGTATACACAATGAATGATTTACTTAAGTTATAACCTTTGATTTTTATATACTTGCAGAAATGGTTATCCATAATTTATTTTAGAAATGTTGCGAACTAAAAAACAGAAAAGAGTCTTTATCATTGTCAGTATAATCCTGGTGCTCCTATGTATGTCGCCAGTTTTATTTTCAGGCTGGCTATTCTCAACAGGAGCAATTCTCCTGATACTGGGAGAGGTGTTCTTGTGGTTGCTTATTATTACTTCGATAAGGGCAAAACCAAATACAAAAAAAGGAGTAGTCAGAGAATGGTTTGATGCAATCATCTTTGCAGTCATTGCTGCTACCGTGATACGAATGTTCTTTATAGAGGCATTCACCATCCCTACCCCTTCAATGGAAAAATCATTGCTAGTAGGAGATTTTCTGTTTGTTAGCAAGATTAGCTATGGAGCCAGGATCCCAAACACACCCTTGTCCTTTCCTTTTGCACACCATACATTACCTTTAACGGAGTCGACAAAATCTTACCTGGAATGGATAAAATTACCTTACCATAGGATCCCAGGGCTAGCAAAAATAAAAAACAATGATGTGGTGGTCTTTAACTACCCAATAGAAGATTTCCGTCCAGTAGATAAAAGGGAAAATTATATTAAAAGGTGTGTGGCAATTCCAGGAGATGAATTACAGGTGATCAATAAGGTTCTCTACATCAATGGAGAAATAGCGGAAATGCCTGGAGAAATGCAATATTCCTACCACGTAAAAACTGATGGTAACAGCCTGAACCCAAGAGTGCTTTCAAAGATGGATATCACTGAAGGAGGAATGATATCCAACCAGGGTGATTATCGCTTTGCGCTGACTGAAAATTCTAAAGAAAAATTGAGCTCCTTCCCCAGTGTAAAGGAGATCAATCCGCTCTCTGAGCCTGAAGACTCCTATGCAGACTATATATTCCCTGGAGATAAGCAGTTTAGGTTCAATAAGGATAATTTTGGGCCAATAATTATTCCTAAAGAAGGTGATACAATAGACCTCTCAATCAAGAACATTTCACTTTATAAAAGACTAATTACCGTTTATGAGGGCAATGAACTGGAGATAGACGGTGACAAGATCTTCATCAATGGCAAAGAAGCCACCACCTATACATTTGCGATGAACTATTACTTTATGATGGGTGACAACAGGGACAACTCTGCAGACTCCAGGTTTTGGGGCTTTGTTCCTGACGATCATATTGTAGGTAAAGCAGTAATGATCTGGTTCTCACTGGACAAAGCAAAATCCTGGTTCAGCAAGATCCGCTGGTCGAGGATATTCAATTCGATAGAATAGAGCAATGGCAGACTATGGGCAGCAGCTCAAGGAGGAATCTCTCTACATTTCATTAAACAGCACAGAAAAGCTCCACGTAAAAAGATTTTTTACCGATAAAAAGGGCCAACCGGTTTTGATGCTTCACGGCTCTATTGAAAATGGAAAGATCTTCTATTCTTCATCCGGGAAGGGCCTCGCACCATACCTAGCCCATAAAGGCTATGATGTATTTGTTCCAGACTTCAGAGGAAAAGGGGAAAGCTCCCCCAGAATAAGCAGAAAATCTAAATTTGGCCACCTTGATATGATAGAAGAGGATATTCCTGCTTTTTATCATAAAATTATTGAAATAAAGGGTGATGTACCACAGCACTGGATCGCTCACTCCTGGGGAGGCGTAATGCTCCTCGCATGTCTGGCCAAAAAAAACACTGATATGAATATCGCATCTATAGTGTTTATGGGGACCAAAAGAAGGATGAGTATTATGAGCTGGGAAAGATTTTACCTTATAGAGTTCCTGTGGTTTTTTGTAGCAAGGTTCTTCATCTTATTCTATGGCTATTTAACAGCAGTAAAAACCAATATGGGTGCTGACAATGAAACAAAGAAGATGCACCATGAAACAAGGAAATGGATATACGAAAAGAAGTGGACCCATTGGAGCAATGGATTTGATTACTCAGCAGCCTTGAAAAAAATCACTCTCCCCCCTATCCTATCCATGACTGGTGCCGGCGACAAGGTATTAGGTCATCCAAAAGACTGCAGGTTAGTGCTTGACGAGTTGGGTGACCAAGACTATGAATACAGGGTCTTAGGCAAGGTAAACGGAAACAAGCACGACTATGACCATATAAGTATTCTTACGCATCCGGATGCCTTTTCAGACCATTTTACGGATATAGATGAATGGATCAAAAAACATAGTAGCAATTAATCATGGGTGTTCTATTGCCACATACTTATCTTGGACCCATTCAGTACTATGTCTTATTAGCCAAGAATGAATCTGTACGGATAGAAAATCACGAACATTTTATTAAACAAACCTACAGGAATCGCTCTGTAATATACGGCGCTAATGGAAGGTTGAACCTTATTGTCCCTACCGTTCATGAAGGCGAAAGGAGAGCTATGAAAACCGTAAAGATCTCCTATCATGAGGGCTGGCAAAAATTGCATTGGAAATCATTGGAATCTTCGTATCGCTCCTCCCCTTTCTTTGAATATTATGAAGACGATCTGGCTCCATTAATCAATAAAAAACATACCTATTTAATTGATCTGAATATGGCCTTGTTAAACTTTCTGTTACAAGAATTAGATATAGGCGTAAAATTAAGTTTCACGGATTCCTACTGCGAAAACATGGAAGGTTTATCAGATCAACGAAGCGTATTTGCTCCTTCTCTGGATACTGACAAAGAATTAAATTTGGAGAGATATCAACAGGTTTTTGAATCCAGGCACAAGTTTATCCCCAACTTAAGCATTCTTGATCTCTTGTTTAATCTCGGCCCTGCCGCAAAAGGCTATCTGTTATCTTCCGCAACCTTCAATTCCCCCCAAGGATTGGATAACTAAAACCTTACCCCCATCACCAGGATATCATCTACCTGCTCGGTATCGCCTTTCCAT
>DTSC01000196.1 GCA_012965625.1 Flavobacteriales bacterium
AGAAAAACATATTGATTATACATATTGGTTGACTTCTTATTGTGATCAATCCACCTCAACTGCTTTCCTCACTTTTTGAACGGCAGTCCCATCCACGAGGTTCATCTCCTCAATAAGGTGAGTGGCTCCAGCATATTTATCTATAATAAAAAGTATATACCTTACATCTACCGCAATGGTACGCTGAAAATCATGCTCAAAGGCGATATCGCCACTCATCGCCTCCCAATTACCATCAAAGGCACAGCCGATCAGCTCTCCCCTGCCATTAATGACAGGGCTGCCAGAGTTGCCCCCAGTAATATCGTTGTTGGTGATAAAGTTTACATTCAGGCGTCCATTTTCTCCATATGGGCCATAGTCTCTTGCCTCATATAGTTCCTTCAGCCTGTCCGGAACAATAAATTCATCGTTTTCAGGATCCTCTTTTTCCATAACCCCCTTAAGAGTAGTGCAGTAATCAAAGCTAACTGCATCTGCAGGGTCATAATCCAATACCTGCCCATAAGTCAAGCGCATTGTAGAATTAGCATCAGGATAAAACTTCTTGTTGGGACTCATTTTCCTCATCCCATCTACAAAAAGCCGCATGGCCTTATTCATATCCACTTGAAAAACCTTTGATTCCTTTCGGATCTCCCTATACTTAGATAAAAATGAGGTCATGAGTAAAAAGGCCGGATCTTTACCAAAGCCTTTCTTAGAGGGATTCTCCAGAAAAGAGCTCAGCTTTTCATCTGAAGAAAACACGCTTTTTTCAAAGACATAATCTACGTAACCCTGAAGGTTTCCCTTATGCTTATTTTTGATTGTCTCAGCTATAGCTGGCTGAAAATCAGGAGGCATATCTTGTAAAAAGAATGACAAAGAAGATACAAGAACGGCCTTATCAATAGAAGCATCATAGTCCTTAAAGTGTGCTTTAGCAATTTTTTTATATTGTTCTATATCATAGCCAAAAGTTATATCCCCTATAAAGGCTTTGTGCATCTTATCAAACCTATATGCAAGCAACACGATTTCTGCCGCAAAAATGGTTTCATTATAATAGGCCCTTGCCAAAATCTGACCATTAAGCAAGCTGCGATTTTTTTCAATCCCAGGAATTACTCCTCCATATTTATCTTTTCTATTTTCCTCCTTTTCTGCCCATGCAATAAATTCATTTTCAATAGCAAGTTTTTTGTCATATACCTTTAAGCGCTTAAGCCCTCTTGTCTGGCCTTTATAGTACTTGTAATAATTACTGACCCCAGCATATTTTGAAGCATATTTAATGCGAACTGCAGGATCCATATTCATTCCAGCTTTCATAATTGCCAAGCGCTGCTCACGGATCTTCACCCTGGATGGCTGCTCCTCCTCTATAGCATGCTTGACACCAAAGGAGGTTAGATACCTATCTGTTGATCCAGGAAATCCCATAACCATGGCAAAGTCAGATGCTTTTACCCCAGCTATGGATATCGGCAAAAAATGTTTTGGCTTTAAAGGAACATTGGATGAATCATATTTAGCAGGCATGCCGTCAGGCCCCATATAAACCCTGAACAAAGCAAAATCTCCGGTATGCCTGGGCCACATCCAATTATCAGTATCGCCACCATATTTCCCTATAGATGAGGGAGGGGCGCCAACCAGCCTTATATCTTTATATATTTCATAAACAAACAGGTAGTATTCATTCCCATTAAAAAAGCTCTCTATCTCCACCTTATAATCGTTTACCGTATCTGCCTTTGTCAATTTTATCAGGCTATCCTGCATCATTCCAATAGCAGCAGACCGCTCGGATTCGTTCATGGTATCGGAAACAGCCGTCATGATTTCTTCTGTAACATCTTCCATCCGTACTAAAAAGGAAGCTGTTAAACCTTCAATAGGCCGCTCCTCCTCATGGTTCATGGCCCAAAACCCATCAGTCAAGTAGTCTTGCTCTACCGAACTTATCTCCTGAATCGCCCCAAAAGCACAATGATGATTTGTTAGCATCAAGCCCTTATTGGAAATGATTTCGCCTGTGCAAAAGCCCCCTAAAGAAACGATAGCGTCTTTTAAGGAGGAATTATTGATACTATATAGTTCTTCAGCTGTAAGCTGTAAGCCCTGCTTTTGCATATCTATATAATTCAACCTTTCCAAGTGTATGGGCAGCCACATACCCTCATCCGCCCTTGCAAGGAAACCAAGGCTAAAGACAATAAAACAAACCCCCAGTATCTTAATCATCATTCATAATATTAATATTGCAGGGACAAATATATAAATACAATTTATTCTTAATTCTATACCTTTACTATTTAAAGAAAAAGGGCACTCATTATAATTCAATCTGCTAATCGCTATTCAGGGAAAAACCAACAAAGGGTCATTATGAAAATTTATGCTTGTGCTTGTACTACAATTAATGGAAATTATAAGATCATTAAATGGATTTCTTGAATAAATATCACAAACTCAGTAAAGCTATACTAATAAGCGGAATCCTGCTAATTGCAGCAGGCGTTTTGCTCAACCAATGGACCCTTGCTCATTTTTTATCTGATGGAAAAATTGAATCTGCTTGGAAAAGGATAATAATTTGGGGCTTTGATCTTGTTTTAATTGCAAGTGGCATTATTTTAATTAAAAAAAGAAGGGTAGTATCATACAAGAATATTCTGCTTGTTGTTCTTTCAACGGCACTTAGCTTTCTTCTCGCTGAATTTTCTTTCAGGGCACTCTATCCGATAGTCTCGCCCATAGATCAGCTTTTTGGCAAGCCCGAACTATTTGAACCAAAACCATATGTTATGTATGGTGGCAGGCCAAATTATGAGAAGTTGAACAAATTGGGATATGTAGAGGAAGCGCCGTCAAAAACCAAGCCGCCAGATGAGTTTAGTATTTTTCTATTGGGTGGCTCCACGGTCTATGCAGGCAACCCTACAATTAGCAAGCTGCTGGAAAACACATTTCACAACAATGGCTTCCCAAATGTCAGGTGCTATAACTGGGGTATTCCAGCTTCAACTTCGGGTATGGAGTTGGCTCGGATAGTATATGAGATATACGATTATACGCCGGACCTTATCATTATGTATAATGGCGGCAATGACCTAATGATAAACCTTTGGGCTGATCCACGGCCGGGTTTTCCTTTTAATTATTTTATCTATGAAAACAACCCATTGCTTGAAAAAGATGTTGCAAAATATCCGC
>DTSC01000197.1 GCA_012965625.1 Flavobacteriales bacterium
TCCGGATGAGGTATGTTGATTCGGCCGTTGTAGATGTTTGGTTTTCCAAAGAGGACATATTCAACTCCTGGTTTGATACTGTTTTGGATCCATCTTACGCCGCGAAACCAAACAAGTTCTATAATGCCAGTATCATCCTTAAATAGAGCAACAAGTCTTTTGCCACGTTGCTTGCCCTTTGAATCCATAGAGATGACTTTCCCTTTTATTTGGATATATGGGATGTCGGACCTTACCTCATTGATCTTATAATATTTTGATCTGTCTACATAGCGAAAAGGGTAAAAAGTAAGAAGATCATTATAAGTTGTTATTCCAAGCTCTTTTTTAAGAAGCTCTCCACGTTTTGGGCCAACGCCCTTCAAAAACTGTATAGGTGAGTCTAGTGGGTTTTGTTGCATTGGAAATAATTGTCCTCAATACACAGAATTAAAAAAGGAGAAAAACAGGCAAATGACTTATAGTCAAGTCGCATTATAAGCTCTTTAATTTATCAGAACTAAAAGAAAACGGCAAAATATCATTGATAGACTGCACAACCCAGATCTTTCCTGTTTCTCCTTTTAGAATTACTCTGATTTTTCCCGTATATTTTTTTTCATATTCCACCATTACTTGCCGGCAAGCCCCACAAGGAGCTAAAGGCTCAGAAATATCAAAACTTTCTGATTGAGCGGTAATGGCAATTGTTTTTATTGGGACATCAGGGAAATGTGCTCCAGCTGTAAACAAAGCCACTCTTTCAGCACATAATCCAGAGGGGTAAGCGACATTTTCCTGATTGTTTCCAGTAACAGTCTCTCCATTTTCCAAAAGAACTGCTGCACCAACATGGAAATTTGAATAAGGTGCATATGCTGATGCTGCAGAATCAATAGCCCTAGCCATTAGCACTTCGTCTTCTTCTGCTAGCTGGCTCATAGAATCAAACTCTTCAATTTCAATAGATACTGTAATCATTTTACTCATTTGTGTAATCTTGATGATATAAAGGTAGGCAAATATCAGCTAAAATCATTTTATTTTCAACCCCCTTAGATGACAGATAAAAGTAAGCGAATTTTAATAAAGTAAATTCGAGATTAATAGAGCAATGATAAAATGGGCTATTTGGCAATAATAACCGTGCAATTTATACAGAAGGATTTTAATGCAGACAAACAAAACAGAGAATTAACTAACTTTACCGATTCTAATCTGATTAAAAGAGCCGGATTTTTGAAATTATGAAAGATTTATACAATACGCTTTCTTCCTTCCGAAGCATTTCTCTCGGAGACATGGACAGTGTTAAGTTGATGAATCGAACTGATACGAAATATGTGTTTTCCTCCTCTTTAATTCTTGAAATACTTAATGAACTGTCAGATAAATATAGGATTTTAGAAATAGAAGGAAAGAAAACAAGTTTCTACAATACGATGTATTTTGATACGGAACAATTAAAATTTTACACACAACACCACAATGGGAAGCTAAATCGACACAAAGTTCGAATGCGAGAATATGTAGATTCTAAAATATGCTTCCTGGAAATTAAATTTAAAAACAATAAGGGTAGAACAATTAAGAACAGGATCAGGAAAAAGAAAATATCTGCTAATTTATCTGATGAATCAATAGCATTTATTCAGAAATATACTAACATTTCTTCTTCTGAACTATCACCTAAACTTTGGAATGCATTCAATAGGATTACCCTTGTTCAAAAGGAAGCAAAAGAGCGAATAACACTTGACCTGGACTTGGGTTTTAGCAATGAGAATGCTAAAGCAGATGTGCCAGAATTGATCATCGCTGAAGTTAAACAAGAAAAATACAATGTTAAGTCAGATTTTATTCAGGCAATGAGAAAATGTAGCATTAAACCAATGCGCATGAGCAAGTACTGTATAGGCTCTGTTTTGCTTAATGGGAATTTGAAAAGCAATCAATTTCAAGAGGATTTTAAATACAATAGATTTAAGGAAAAGACATTAACTATAAATAAAATTAATTATGGAATTCGTGCATGAAGTGATACTATTAAACAAATTGTTTGGAATTAGGTTAATTGACGCCAGTGATTTTTGGGAGTTACTGATTAGGTTTTTCTTTAACCTGATTATTACGGCTACCATAGTTCGCTCTATTTATTATCCAATTACCCGGCGGAAAGATTATTTGTTTACCTATTTGCTGTTTAGTGTAATCGTATTCTTTTTATGCCAGCTTCTTTCAAATGTGAAACTGGGGCTTGGTTTTGCGCTTGGCCTCTTTGCTATTTTTGGAATTATCAGATATAGAACAGATCCAATTCCAATTAAGGAGATGACCTATTTGTTTGTGGTAATTGGCATTTCTGCAATTAATGGACTGGCAAACAAAAAAATCAGCTATGCAGAGCTGGTATTTACCAATTTGGCGATAGTGGCGATTACCTATGGGCTTGAAAAAATATGGCTGCTAAAACATGAATCTAGAAAAACGGTTATTCTTGAAAAGATAAATTTGATCAAACCCGAGAATCATGGCAAATTATTGGAAGATCTTAGGGAGAGAACGGGGTTGGATATTCACAGAACTGAAATTGGAAGGATAGATTTTTTAAGGGATACCGCAAGAGTTCGTGTTTTTTATTATGATGATCCCAATAAAAGCTACTCCTCAATTGAAGAAGAAGGAGAGTCTCAGATTATTCCAGATTAATTTATAGATGATTAAAATGACAAAATACATGAAGCATTTTGGCGCAATTTTAAGCTTGTTATTCTGTTGTAATATTATTTCAGGCCAGATCAATGATGCAGAGCTTTGGACAGGAATATCAATAAGTAAAAAAATCACAAAAAAGATCTCGGCAAACTTAGAGGAGCAAGTTCGGATTAATAACAATATAAGCTCAGTTAAAAGCGTATTTACTGATTTAGGTGTTTCTTGCCGGCTTAATAAGAGCTTGAAAATATCGGGCAATTACCGATTTATTAACAGAGGTAGAAATAATGGTGTTTATTGGATTTCCCACAGGTTTTACGCGGATCTTCGCTATACCTATAAAGCAAAACCATTAATATTTATCTATAGAAATCGTTTTTATACAGAGGTGGGGCAAGAAGAAAATGGCTTCATACGAGAAAACAATGAGCGAAATAAATTAGAAATAAAGATTGATCTTGACAGGCGGTTTATGCCATTTA
>DTSC01000198.1 GCA_012965625.1 Flavobacteriales bacterium
TTTGATTATTTATGACACTCTGACCTAATTAAGCAGAAGCCAATTACTGCTTTGGTGTTGGAATCTGCTCAGGCATTTGTGGCACCTGCTGAATGGGCTCAGGCAAATTGTCAATTTGTTCCTGAATTGCTGAACTTTCATCAGCTATTTCTGTAGGCTTGCTAAAATTTGATAATATGCTAAGGCTTAAAAGAATAACGGCTAAGGTCCAGGTAGTCTTTTCTAAGAAATCTGCCGTTTTCCGAACACCCATAAACTGGTTTGATGATGAAAACTCAGATGATAATCCGCCACCTTTAGGGTTTTGGATCAATACCACTAAAACCAGGATAAGGCAAGTAATTAATATAAGTATGGTAATG
This sequence comes from Flavobacteriales bacterium, assembly GCA_012965625.1. Classification (GTDB taxonomy): domain Bacteria; phylum Bacteroidota; class Bacteroidia; order NORP154; family NORP154; genus UWMA-0041. The sequence goes on from DTSC01000198.1 coordinate 363, forward strand.
AAAGTCCCCATTTATAGTTTAATTTTTATTAATAAAACATTCTTATGAATCCTCTTTTTGTTGGCTTTTGCCTTTTGTTGTACCTTGTATTAAACCCTCAAGGGATTTTATACGGGTCGCAAAGGTAGCCTTTTTATCAGGATATTTCAAGCTTAGCATTTCATAAGCAGTTTTTGCTTTCAGGTGATATCCCTGGGCTTCATAAATTTTTGCCAGTGTTTCTGTTACGAATGATTCATCATCGATCAATCCAAGCTTCGCTGTTTCTATTGGAGAGAAGAACGCTTGCAATTCTCCTTTGGAAGATTCTGAAGGCTTGTCGCCAATGCGCGGCCTCTCTTGAATAAATTTTTGGATCAAATCATTCCGCTGTTGAGGTTCCTCAGCTTCTGTTCCTTGTTCCTCCACAGAAAGGCTGTCTTGGTTAAGCGTTTTCAACCATTGATTAAAAGGCCTCGGTGTGGAAATGTTTTCTATTGGTTCTGCAATGGCTGATCCCTTTTTATCATCAACCTCCTTAACTTGAGGTTTTTCTTCTTGGTCTTCATTATTAGGTTTCTTTCTAACTTCTAATTGAATAGAAGCATTTACAGCCTCCTGGAGAATTTGTTCTTCTAATGGTGATATATCTGATATTTTTTTACCTTCTCCACTTAATCCATCAACAATTTTAATTTGTTCATGCAGTCCTTCTTGCATAACCAATTGGTATAACTTTTTCCTGTCATTTGCATAGCTGGCAGCAATTTTTAGCTGATTGGGATAATGTAAGCTTTTTTGGATGTGAAGGCTCTTTAAGTATAAAAGGTGGGCAGTTTGAAAATAGGGGTACTGCTGGATCAGCCCTGCAAGCTCGGTGGAACTGTCTTTATCCAATGTTCTTGGATCATCTAAATAAGATATGAATTGATCTGCATTCATTTACGGATACCTTTTTATATTACCAATTAATTACAGCCTTATTAAAAATATCGTCAACCAGCTGTACATTTATGGTCGTGATCAATTCTTCCTCCACTGATGAAAGATCAGAAGTGCTAAGATAATCTTCATACCTCGAAAAATTATTTTCATAATTTTGTTTTTCATCTATAATATTGATAAATTTTACCCTGATTGTAATGGAAAGCCTATTCATGGCAGCAGTCTCATCTCCTTGAATAGCTACCGGCGTTACAACATAATTGATTATTGACCCCTCAAAGTTAAGATCGCCATTCTGTTCGACCAAAGCCAGGTTGGTTTCTGTTAGAAAGCGATCCTTTAGCGCCTCAGTTAATAATTGGCTGAGTGAAGGCTGAACCAAAGGGGCATTGTTTGGGAAATACTGAATTGACACGGTCTTGGCTTCAGGAGGAATGGATGCGCCAGTAAATGAATATTTGATCTTGCATCCGGAAAAAATCAGGACACCCATAAGAACTATGGTTATAAGAATAAAGAGTTTCTTCAATTGGATATATTCCCTTTATGCTATTCGTTAATATTGTATTCTTTGATCTTTCTGTAAAGCGTTCTTTCAGAAATTCCTAACTCTAGCGCTGCATTTTTATTGCTTTTGTGTTTCTTTAATGCTTTCTGAATTAGCTCCATTTCCTTGTCGCGAAGCGATAATGATTCTTCCTCAACTTCAGCAACCTCAATTGCATCAACAGAATGAGCGGAAGGATTTGCTTCTCCAACTGTTTGCTGAGGCCGTATGTCATCAATGTCAATTGGTCTTTCTTTGCTTTGGGATTCTTCTGCTGCTTCAATTCGCTCTAATAACCTATTCACCAGATCAGCTTGATCAGGATGTAAATCCTTTCCACCCTCCCTGTTTTGTATGAGTCCAAATACCAGCTTTTTTAAATCTGCAATGTCAGACTTCATATCGAAAAGCACCTTGTATAAGATTTCCCTTTCAGAGAGATTTTCGTCATTCTTTCCTTGGTTGAAAAGAACCGGTAAATTACTGCTGATATTTTCAGGCAAGTAGGAAATGAGTGTTTCTCTGTTAACCAATCGGTTTTCTTCAATTACAGATACTTGTTCAGCTACATTTTTAATCTGCCTTACATTTCCGGGCCAGTGATAGGCTATCAATGTTTCTTGTGCTTCATCATCTAGCTTTATAACCGGCATTCTGTATTTTTCAGCAAATTCAGCTGCAAATTTCCTGAAGAATAGATGTATGTCTTCTTTCCTTCTTCTCAATGGAGGAATGTTTATTGGAACCGTGTTGAGCCGGTAATAAAGGTCCTCCCGGAACTTTCCTGTTTGTATGGCCTGTGGAATGTCTACATTTGATGCAGCAACAATCCTGACATCAGTTTTTAATACCTTGGAAGAACCCACTTTTATATATTCTCCGGTTTCGAGAACCCGCAGGAGCCTGACCTGTGTCTGTGTGGGTAGCTCAGCAACTTCGTCAAGGAAGATGGTACCCCCATCCGCAACCTCAAAATATCCTTTTCTGGATTCATGGGCACCTGTAAAAGACCCTTTCTCATGTCCAAAGAGCTCTGAGTCAATGGTTCCTTCCGGGATAGCACCGCAATTCATGGCAATATATTGCCCATGCTTTCTTGCGCTTAATGAATGAATGATTTGGGGAAAGACTTCTTTTCCTACACCACTTTCACCTGTTATAAGAACAGAAATGTCTGTAGGAGCCACCTGTATAGCCGTGTCAATAGCCCGGTCAAGATCAGTAGAGCTGCCAATGATCTTGAAACGCTGTTTTATTTGCTGTATATCCATCTTGCTTATGACTAAATTTAAACAACCTCCCCAATTAAGGTTGCAGATGTGCAATCGGTAATTTTAACGTGTACATAATTACCTGCTTTTAGCTTGCCCTTGGGGAAAATGACCACTGAATTCTGTGTGTTTCTTCCAAATAACGCATCCGCGGAGCGCTTGGAAACTCCCTCAATAAGTACTTCGCAAATTTGACCAATTCGCTGCCTGTGGAGCTCGAGGGAATGTTTCTGTTGTAATGCAATGATCTCTGATAGTCTTGATGATTTTGTCTCCTCATCTACATCATCCTCATACTTCCGCTCTGCTAAAGTTTTTGGCCTTTCAGAATACTTAAACATGTAGGCGAAATTGTATTTTACCATATTCATTAATGAGATGGTTTCCTTATGGTCAATGCCAGTTTCTGAGCAGAATCCGGATATGATGTCAGCAGATATTCCGCAATCTGGGATGATTTCCCTTATGGACTTAATACGTTCCATATACCATTCCCTTGAATACCCCCTGTTCATCTTTGCTAATATGCTGCTGCTGCCGGACTGTATTGGCAAATGAATATAATTGCAAAGATTCTTGTATTTTGCCATGGTGTGCAGCACTTCATCTGTCATGTCCTTAGGATGTGAAGTTGAAAACCTAATTCTAAGATCTGGATGTATTTTTGCAACCCTTTCTATTAATTGAGCAAAATTTACACTCTCTTTTTGTTCTTCTGCACTAAGGCTGGAAAATTCTTTTTTCAATCCTCCTCCGGGATACCATAAATAGGAGTCCACATTTTGACCTAAAAGGGTAACTTCTCTGTAACCTTTATTATAAAGATCTTGTGCTTCATTTACAATTGAAACTGGATTTCTGCTTCTTTCCCTGCCCCTTGTAAAAGGAACAACACAAAAAGTACACATGTTATCACATCCCCTCATGATAGAGATAAAGGAGGTGACACCATTACTGCTCAATCGAACAGGCCTAATGTCTGCATATGTCTCTTCTTTGGATAGAATAACGTTTACCGCTTTTCTGCCATCTAGCACTTCAGATACTAAATTGGGCAGATCTCTATACGAGTCTGGTCCCGCAACGATGTCAACCAGTGATTCCTCAACCAATAATTGAGCTTTTAACCTTTCTGCCATACAGCCTAATACACCAATTATAGTCTCAGGTTTTTTTTCTTTTAAACCATTGTATGTTTTTAGCCTGTTGCGTACTTTTTGTTCAGCATTTTCCCTGATGGAACATGTGTTTATAAGGATGAGATCAGCTTCTTTATATTGCTTGGTAATTGAAAAACCATCTTTTTCCATAATAGATGCAACGATCTCGCTATCTGAAAAATTCATCTGACAGCCGTAACTTTCAATAAAAACCTTTTTGCTACCATTTATAAAATTCTTATTTCTTTGCTTTACAGCCGCTCCTTGCTCTGGTTCAATTATTAAGGTCATATCCTTTCTAAATTCTTTTTTGGTATAAATCAGGTGCAAAGATACCTAAAATTACATCCATGACAAAATGGCACAATTAGATTTCTTTATAAAACCAGATTCCATTATTGCTGTATATGAGGCTTCAATATTTGAAAAATGATTTCAAAAAAATGCAATGAAAATTGCTGTACACCCACATTCTTGTTTGTTTTTTCAGCTATTTAATTTGGAAAATCGAATTTGATTTCATTTTCTTTGCACAACAAATTTTAAAGTAGGTAGGTGTTTAATTTAGCTTTTCATTACTTAAGCTGTATCAGGTGTTACTTGGTATTTGAATAGCAGAAAAGCTGATTGCAACCTTTGAATTTATTTTTCGTAATACGGAATTGTTAATGTCAAAATGGGTATGGGAAAAAATTTAGTTATTGTTGAATCACCAGCAAAAGCAAAAACCATTGAAGGGTTTTTGGGAGAAGACTTTACGGTGAAATCATGCTTTGGCCACGTTAGGGATTTGTTGACAAAAAAACTTTCTATAGACGTTGAGAATCATTTTGCTCCAACCTATGAAATCCCAACAGAAAAGAAGAAAGTTATAGCTGAACTTAAAAAATTATCAAATACTTCGGATTTGGTTTGGTTGGCAACAGATGAGGATCGTGAGGGTGAGGCGATTTCATGGCATTTGGCTGAAGCCTTGGAGCTTGATGAGAAGAAAATAAAGAGAATAGTTTTTCATGAAATCACCAAGAAGGCGATTCTGTCTGCTGTAGAAAATCCTCGTGGGCTAAATAATAATCTTGTAAATGCCCAGCAAGCTAGGAGGGTTTTGGATAGGCTTGTGGGTTACGAAATATCTCCGGTCCTATGGAAAAAAATAAAACCTTCTTTATCTGCAGGGAGGGTACAGTCTGTTGCTGTTAGGTTAATTGTTGAGCGAGAAAGAAAAATTACTGCATTTAAACCCGAATCATATTATAAGATAATTGCTGATTTTAATGCTTCAAAGCCTCAGGAAGAACCCAAAGTGTTTAAAGCCGAATTAACAGAACGGCTAAATTCAGAAGAAGACGCAAAACGTTTTTTGAATGAATGTAATGGAGCTGGGTTTACAATTGGCAATTTGGATGTAAAGCCTTTAAAGAAAACACCTACAGCACCATTTACTACGTCTACATTACAACAAGATGCGAGTAGAAAGCTGGGCTATTCTGTTTCTCAGACAATGGTTGTGGCCCAGAAACTTTATGAAGCAGGCAAGATAACATACATGAGAACAGATTCAGTGAATCTGTCAGAAACTGCGCTAGAAGCTGCCAAAGAAGAGATAATTAATTCATATGGTGAGGAATACTATAATTATAGAACCTTTCAAACAAAATCAAAAGGTGCCCAGGAAGCGCATGAAGCCATCCGTCCAACCTATATGGGCAACCATGCAGTTAATGGAGATAGTTCTGAGCAAAAATTATATGAATTGATTTGGAAGAGGGCTATTGCTTCTCAGATGAGTGATGCTCAGCTGGAAAAGACAACAGCTACAATTTCTGTTTCCGGATCTGAGAAGAGCTTGATAGCAAAAGGTGAGGTGATCAAATTTGATGGGTTTCTAAAAGTTTATATGGAATCAACAGATGAACCGTATGGAAATCCAGGAGAGTCTTCAGGGCAATTGAATAAAGAAATGCTTCCTTTCCTGGAAATGGGGCAGGATTTAGAGCTTCAGGAAATTGTAGCTGCTCAAAAATACACCAAGCACCCTGCAAGATATACAGAAGCTAGCTTGGTTAAAAAAATGGAGGAGCTTGGCATAGGGCGACCTTCAACGTATGCCCCAACCATCTCAACAATTCAAAACCGGAAATATGTTGTTAAAGAAAATCGTGAGGGTGTGGAGAGAGAGGTTAAATTAATTCATCTGAAAGAAGGAAACATTAGTGAGGAGATGAAAAAAGAAATCACTGGTGCAGTGAAATCTAAATTGCTGCCCTCAGATATAGGAATGGTCGTGACTGACTTTCTGGTGGAGCATTTTGGGCATATCTTTGAATACGATTTTACCGCCAATGTTGAAAAAGAATTTGATGAAATTGCCAATGGTACTAAACAATGGAACGAAATGATAAGCCAATTTTATCAACCATTTCATAATATGGTTGAAACAACCTTGGAAACATCAGAAAAGGTAAGTGGTGAAAAGGATCTGGGCACTGATCCAGTGTCAGGAAAACCTGTACTTGTAAGAATAGGGCGCTATGGTCCTATTGCACAAATTGGTGCTCGTGATGATGAAGAAAAACCGAGGTTCGCAAGCTTGCTTAAAGACCAAAGTATAGAAAAAATCACATTAGAGGAAGCCTTGGAGCTTTTTAAATTACCACGCACTGTAGGTGTTTATGAAAATGAAGAAATTGTAGCTGCTATAGGTAAGTTTGGACCATATGTTAGGCATAAAGGAAAATTCTTCTCATTGTCGAAAGAAGATGATCCAATGACAGTTGATGTGCCTAGGTCAATTGAACTCATTGAAGCTAAAAGAAAACTGGATAAGGAAAGGTTGATAAAATCCTTTGAGGAAAATAAAGATGTACAGGTTCTGAATGGACGCTATGGCCCTTATATTTCAATCGGAAAATCAAATTTTAAGATACCAAAAGATAAAAATCCTGCTGATCTTACTCTAGAAGAATGTTTAACCATTGCTGAAAATGCACCACCTAAAAAAGCTAGAGGGAACAAGAATAAAAGCTAAAAAAGGAATCATATGGATATTGAAATCTATTTTAAGCCAATAGATACAGGAAATTTTGATAAAGCTGATGATTATCTGCCCTCGCAACTTGGAAATATTATCAGTGTTTATGGTCCTGATGGTGCTTTCCCTGATTTAGATAAAGTCCAACTTGCTATTATTGGTGTAAATGAGGATCGCAATGCCGTTGATAATAAAGGGTGTGCCGAAGCTCCGGATTATGTTAGAAATAAGCTTTACCAACTATTTCAAGGAACGAAAAAAACGAAAATTGCTGACCTTGGAAATATTGCAAATGGGGATGCTATAAAAGATACATATTTTGCGCTTTCATCTGTAATCGGAGAGTTGGTCAAAAAAAATATAGTGCCAATAATTATTGGAGGCAGCCAGGATCTGACCTATGCCAATTATTGTGCTTATCAGGACTTGGAGCAAACGATTAATATGGTTGTTGTAGGGCCAACCTTTGATCTGGGTGAAGCTGGGCATGACCTTAGTTCGCAATCATATTTAAGCAAGATTATTTTACATCAACCCAATTTCCTGTATAATTATAGTAATATTGGTTATCAAAGTTATTTTGTTGATCAGAATGCGCTGGAGCTTATGAATAAGCTTTATTTTGATGTTTATAGGTTGGGTTTTGTGCAACACAATATTCAAGAGGTTGAACCCATTGTTAGGAATGCGGATTTGCTAAGCTTTGACATGGGTGCTATCAGGCAATCAGATGCTCCGGGCAATAAAAACACTTCGCCTAATGGATTTTATGGAGAAGAGGCATGCCAAATTGTTAGATATGCTGGGCTCAGTGATAAGCTAACGTCCATTGGTTTTTATGAGCTTAATCCTGAATTTGACAATTTTCATCAAACCTCACATTTAGTGGCTCAGATGATATGGTATTTTATTGACGGTTTTAATCACCGCAAGAAAGATTATCCTGTTGGAGATAAATCGAAATGTACAAAATACCATGTTGCTATTCAAGACAATAAACACGAAATCGTTTTTTATAAAAGCAGAAAATCTGATCGCTGGTGGATGAGTATCCCTTACCCTGAAGGGATGGAATTGAAATTTAAACGACATCATCTGGTGCCTTGCTCATATGGCGACTATGAAAAAGCATGTAAAGATGACCTGCCTGAACGATGGCTCCTAGCCTATCAAAAATTGACTTGAATCTGTTTGCTAAAGAATAAAGTCATTAAATCTTGTTAGCTGTTTGTTGAAATAGTCGTCTAAATTCTTTGGTTATCTCGAATATTTTTTGTTATTTTAGCGTTTTGTTTTAAGATATGAAATTGAAAATACAAATTGTATTAATATTTATAGGGCTTGCTGCTAATCAGCTTCTTGCACAACAAGAGCCGCAGTTTAGTCAAAATATGTTTAATACTTTGTCGGTTAACCCAGGCTATGCTGGAAGTAATGATGCAATTTGTGCGACCGCCATTTATAGAAATCAATGGACTGGTTTCGTAGGTGCTCCTAAAACGGGTTTGTTAAATGTGGAGGCTCCGGTTAAATTGCTAAAAGGCGGTGTGGGCTTAACTATAATCTCAGATGAGCTTGGGTTAGACAATACCATGTTTCTGAAACTGGCTTATGCTTATCATTTGAATATCGGAGCTGGGAAATTAGGAATAGGCCTGCAAGCTGGTTTGACCAATAAAACGTTAGAAGCAAGTCGCTTTAATGCGTTTGTAAGTGATGGGTCAGATCAAACCATCCCAACGCAAGATGTCAGCGCAGGATCCCCAACATTTGGTTTCGGCCTGTTCTATAAAACAGACCTCTATTACATGGGGCTGTCTTCTACCCAATTGGCTGAATCATTAGTTGGATATACGTCGGATATGGATTATAAATTAAAGCGTCATTACTACCTGAAAGGAGGGATCTCAAAAAGATTATCTTCAACATTGGAAATTCAACCCTCACTGTTTTTTAAATTTGATCCTCCGGTAGCACCTCAAATAGATATCAATGCTTTGGTTCTATACAATAATCAGTTCTGGGGCGGCGTTTCATATAGAGTTATGGATGTCGATGCTCTTGTGGCAATAGTGGGATTGACGTGGAACAATATAAAAGTTGGTTATTCTTATGACATGACATTAAATGAATTAAGAGGATTTAGCAGTGGTTCCCATGAAATTATGATTGGACATTGCTTTAAATTAAATGAAAAAATCGAAGCCCAGCGTTATAGAAATGTTCGGTTTTTGTAACTAAAAAAAAATCTTTGCGTTATAAGGGTTCATTTGCATTTGAAAGAAAATTGTAAATTAAAGTATATTTTAAACGGGAGGTTAATATGAAAAAGCTACTTAATCTAGTTATAGTTCTACCAATAATTCTTTGGGGCTGTTCAGGATCAGGAACTGGTGAATTGATAGGAGTGCAAGGGCGTATGCCATGGTTCCAACCAGATCCTTATGGTATGGTATATCTGCCAATGGGGGCTTACCATATGGGGCCAAGCGACCAAGATGTGCCTTATTCTCAAACTGCGCAAGCAAAGTCAGTATCTGTTCAAGCTTTTTATATGGACAATACAGAGATTACAAATAACGAGTATCGTCAGTTTGTATATTGGGTTAGAGATTCTTTGGCTCGTAGAATTCTTGGGGAAGAAGTGTCTGAAGACTATTATTATATGGTCGACCAGTATGATCAGGAACTTGACCCTCCACAATTGAACTGGGATGAAAGTATTTATTGGAATACAGATGAACAACGAGAAGCGCTGGAGCAAATGTTCTTGCCTGAGCATGAACGATTCCATAGGAGAAAAAGAATAGATACTCGTAAGCTTAATTTTGAATACTATAGAATAGATTTAAGAGAGGCAGCTAAGAAAAGCAACAGAGAGCAGGGCCTGAAAGATCGTTCTGTTTTTATAATAAAGGACATTATTGGTGTTTATCCGGATACTTTAGCATGGGTACATGACTTTACCTACTCTTTTAATGAGCCTATGACCAGGATGTATTTTTGGCATCCTGCTTATGATAATTACCCTGTTGTTGGTGTTACCTGGAAACAAGCCAGGGCTTTCTCTATTTGGAGGTCGGAGTTATTAAATAGCTTTATAGCGAGTAACGGTGGAACTATGGTTAATGATTTTAGGTTGCCTACTGAATCTGAGTGGGAGTATGCTGCTCGAGGAGGTTTAGACCACTCTCCTTACCCTTGGGGTGGTCCCTATATCCGTAATAGTAACGGATGCTTCCTTGCAAACTTTAAACCTATGAGAGGCAACTATATTGATGATGGTGGTTTCCATACTGTTGTTGTAACATCTTATTCTCCAAATGAATTTGGTTTATATTGTATGTCAGGCAATGTCGCTGAATGGACGAGCAATGCCTATGATGAGTCTGCTTTTAATTTTCAGCATGACCTGAATGCAGATTATTTATATGAGGCAAAAGAAAGTGATCCTCCATCTCTTAAGAGAAAGGTAATTAGAGGTGGATCCTGGAAGGATATGATGTATTACCTGCAAAATGGGACACGTACCTATGAGTACCAGGATACAGCAAAATCTTATATTGGCTTTAGATGTGTCATGACTTACCTTGGCAGGTCTAAAGGCGATAGTGATATGTAATATTTCCAAAATTAAATTTATTTACGCTGTGTAAATTGATTTAACAAAGATTATTATTCTCTAGGTTGGATTTTTTTTATTTATTTGCAATAAGAATAATAATTGAATAGTTTTTTTTAACATTATAATAAAGTGATATTATGGGAGTGGCTGAAGTCATGCAGAGTCCGAGAGGAAAAATTTTTATGACGTATTTATATGGATGGGGTGCGTCCGTTGTGATTTTAGGAGCCCTGTTCAAGATACAGCACTATCCTGGTGCAAGTCTTATGCTTATTATCGGTTTGACTACAGAGGCCGTTATTTTCTTCTTCTCTGTGTTTGAACCAACGCATGATGAGCTTGACTGGAGTCTTGTATACC
>DTSC01000199.1 GCA_012965625.1 Flavobacteriales bacterium
GACAAATTCATTGAAAGAGGAGGAATATACGATTGGAAAACCAAAAAATCTTTTCCAGAAAAACTCACTTTATCGGGTTACGTGGGCTCAGGAAAAACAACACTAGGAAAATTACTTGCTAAAAAACTTCAATATAATTTTATCTCCATCGGAAACAGAACAAGGGAATTTGCAGGGAATAAAGGAATGACAATTGTAGAATTTCAAAAGTACTGTTTAGCAAATCCTGAAATGGATAAACAACTTGACCAAGATTTTTCAAAAGTATGTAATAGTTCAGAAAACCTTGTAATTGATTATCGGCTTGGTTTCAAATTCATTAAAAATTCTTATCACATTTTTTTAAGAATATCAGAAACAGCAGCAATAGAAAGGTTAAAGACAGCCAATAGAGCAAAGGAAAGTTATGATACAATAAATCAACGAAATGAATCTTTCAAAAACCAATTCTTAAATTCTTATGGTGTTGATTACACTATGCCGAAGAATTACGATTTAGTAATTGATGTAGAGAGATTCAACAACGCAGAAGAAATAATTGAACATATTCTACATGAAATTGGTTAGTCCCAAAGGCCAATGAAAACTGAGGGTGCGGAAGCTGAAAAGCAAAAAGAGTAAGCATAACCTAAAATACTTTCACAATGGCAAAAAGTAAAGGAAAAGCTGGTTGGCCAAGTAAAAGAACGGCAAAACCATCAGGCGGCAAGAGGGTTAACAACCCTCCAAAGCCTAAGCCAAAAACCAAGCAGTAAAACAAAAGGAGCTTCTGCCATACCAGGCAGGATGCTCAAGCAAAAACATATGGGGGAGGATAGCTGCAGATATTCTTCCCCATTTTGTATATTTGGTAAAACCGTTTATAAACTCCCATGGCCACAAAAAAAGAGATACAGGCGATCATCAGCTCGCTGAACAACAAGAAGTTCCACGCATCCTGTCCGGAATGCTACGGAGAGTTCAAGCTGCAGGATGCCGGACTCTTCCACCTCGACGACTTTACCCCAGAGGCAGAAGCCGTATACAAGGATATGCAAGAAGCCCTTAAAGAGCGGAGGGCAGACCTTAAGGACCGCAAGGAGAAGATACCCAAGAAATCGGAGGTGGGTGCCAAGGCGGTGAACCTGGGCTTTGTGCTGGAGCGCATCGCCCCTACCCTGGATGGCTTCACCTTCGACCGCAACGACTGCCGCTCCATGTTCGACCCTATAGACTACGTGATCTTTGAAGGGCTCAACGCCAAGGGCAAGGTGGGCAAGATCATTTTGGTGGACATCAAAACGGGCGGTGCACGCCTCAGCTCCAAGCAGAAAAAGATCAGGGCGCTGGTAGAAGACAAAAAAGTAGAATTTAAAGTGTATTGAGATGCAGGCAGACATGATCAAATTTTTCTCTATCCAGCGCCAGATATTTGGCGTATGCACCTGCTGCGGCGAGATCTTCCGCCTCAGCGACACGCAGGTATACCTCAAGGAAAAACCCGCCGACGACTGGATGGATAAGCTGGATGCCTCTGAATTGCGGCTGGAGAAGCAGGAGGACAAGCTGCAGGAACAGAAAAATGAGATACAGGCCACAGCAAGGGAGAAAGGGCGCAAGCAGGCCATGCGTTCTGTTAAAAAGGTAGACAAGGTCTTTACCCCCAACAAGCTGAACCCCGACGATGCCAAGGTGATCTTCCATCCGGTGGACTACGTGGTCTTCAATGGCATGAAGGAGAAGCCGGAGCTAAAGAACATCATCTTTTTGGACCGTAAGGTAAAAGACAAGGGCCAAAAGGCCATACAGAAAAGTGTGGAGAAAACCATTAGCAAAGAAAACTACGAGTGGATCACGGTGCATGTGGCGGAAGATGGGAAGGTGGAGTATAGGTAATATCAAATCCTTGGGTTTTTGTAAATTGAGCAGACATACCTTGGAGTGTTGTATATTTGGTGTAAAGGCCTAGAGAATATAAACGCAATGGTGTTTAGCCCTGCGTTACATGCAATGAATCAAAAGAAAAACATTATTAAGTTAATGACAATAATTTCACCTTCTTCAATCAGAATAGTTAACATCTTTATCATGAAAAGATCATTTTTAACACTGCTATTACTTAGTTTTATTTGCTTATTATACAACCAAGAAACGATAGCCCAAGACAAAAGCATGGAGGACAATGCAAATGTCTGGCAATCTCCTGAAGAAGACATCCTCAAAATTCTACATGCACCCCAATTACCGAGAACATCAACATCTCCATCAAGCACACATATGCTGCTGACAGATCCTATTATCTACCCAACTTTGTCAGAGTTGGCGGGACCTATGCACAAACTGGCAGGGACACGTGTTAATCCAAAAAACAATTATTACCATGGAAGACATGGTGGCACTTCTCCAAGAGTGCTCACTATTAAAGATGGAAAAACGGTGCCACTGAATATTCCGGATGAAGCAGAAGTTATTTCAACTTATTGGACCATAGATGGTCAACGGTTTGCTTTGTCTATCGGATTTGAAAATAGGATTGAATTGTGGATGGGTGATATCAGTGGTCATGTAGAAAAGGTACCAGACATGATTCTTAATCCCCTCATGGATCAAGCTGTCAAATGGTTTCCAGACCAAGAAAAAATTTTAGTCAGAAGAATTAATGATCGCGGTGCTGCGCCTCAAAAACCGTCGATACCAAATGGCCCTAAAATATTGGAAGATGCAGGTGCTTCTTCAAGATCAACATATGAATCAAGAAACCTGCTTGAAACGGCATATGATGATGAATTGTTCAGCTACTATACTCAATGTGAATTGGTTATCTATGATACCAAGTCAAAACAAACACAAGTCATAGGACCATTAGCAAATTACAAGTCTACGAGTATTTCTCCAGATGGAAATTATGTTTTAGTAAAAAGATTTAAAAAACCTTGGTCACATGAAGTGGCATGGTGGCGATTCGCCCATGATATCGAGGTATGGAATCTACAAGGAATTTTATTAAAAACCATTGTCAATCACCCTGTTGCCAATGAAGTTCCTGTACATGGTGTGATTACCGGACCTCGAAATATATCTTGGCAACCGACAGCTCCACATACTTTGTTTTGGAAAGAGGCATTAGATGGTGGTAATCCAATTACAGAAGCAGAATTCAGAGACAAACTCATGAGATGGAAAGTACCATTCAATAGCGATCCAGATGAAGTATTCAAAGCAGAACATCGCATACAATCAACAATGTGGGGCCAATCTAATGGTATGCTTATGTTATATCAGAGAGAACGTATAAAAAGATGGCGTTATGTCTGGCTATTGGATGTTGACAAAGGAACATCCAAGCTATGGTTTGATTTGAATGAAAGAGATCGCTACAATGATCCGGGCTATCCAATTTATACACAATTAAATAATGGTAAATATGTATTCAAAGTGGAAGATGGTTCTATCTATTTCCGTGGAAGTGGAGGCACTAACGATGGCGACCGTCCATTTGTTGATCGACGTAATATTGAAACAGGAAAAATCGATAGAATATTCCGATGTGCCGCTGATAAATATGAATATTTCGTTGACTTTGCTGAAGAGCCCAACAGCTTCATTATGAGTTCTGAATCTTCTTCAACTGTACCTAATTTCTATTTGGCAAAATTTGGAGAATCAATTAAAGCAGATATTGGTGAGGGTTCTAAAGAAATCACAAAAAGACAAATTACAACATTTAAAGATCCAAGCCCTGAATTGCGACAGATAGAAAACAGGATTGTCCGGTACAAAAGAAATGATGGAGTTGAATTAAACTTTCAATTGCTTTTACCTCCGGGATATAAGAAAGGAACAAGGTTGCCTACTGTTGTGTATGCTTATCCAAGGGAATACTCTGGTGCTAAGACGGCAGGTCAGGTCAGAGGATCTTCCAATCGATTTATGCGTATTTACGGTCCATCACACAAATACTTTTTGATGCGAGGTTATGCCGTATTGGATAAGACTGCAATGCCGATGATCGGTGACCCTGAAACGGTTTATGATTCATTTGTTCCTCAATTGGTAGCTGATGCTGAAGCGGCTGTTGCGAAAGCTATAGACATGGGCATTGCTGATCCAGATAGGATTGGCATCATTGGTCACAGTCATGGTGGCTTGATGGTTGCCAATTTACTTGCACACTCCGATTTGTTCTGTGCAGGTATTGCACGAAGTGGTTCATATAACAAAACAAATCAGCCGTATGGGTTCCAGGGTGAACGTCGTTCACTTTTCGAAGCAACCAAATCGTATATTGACTGCTCCCCTACATTCTTTGCAGACAAGGTCAATGAACCTATTTTGATTATTCATGGTGATGATGATTCTAATCCAGGTACACTGACTTTTCAGTCAGAGGTATTTTATGAAGCTGTGAGAGGTTCTGGAGGTACTGCAAGATTGGTATTGTTACCATTTGAAGATCATGGCTACAGAGCAAAGGAATCAGTCGAACATGTTTTGTGGGAACAAATGAAATGGTTTGACAAGTATGTTAAAAATCGTAAGATCACTGAAGAAACGGAAAAGAAGGAGAAGCCATAAATGTTGAGTACTTCATACCAATTTAAACATTGACCCATTTAAGTGGATTACTGAATTCTTTTGGCATTTAGCAAATGTATTGCTGTTAAGCAGATAGATTAAATGTTAAAGTAAAACTGCGCAACACTATAAATTTCTGTAATCCGAAAAAAATTAAGCTGTTGGTTATCAGTGGTTTATAGAGGTTTTCAGATTCTGTATCGGATAATAGGAGGTGTTTTTGTTTGAGGCAAAAGGAAGGGAAATGCCTGGTTTTTCCCTGTAACTATTTGCTGATAAAATCGTATTTTGGTTTTATAAAGATAAAATAGAGTATGAAGCACCTAACCCTAATTATTTTCCTTTGGTTCTATTCCTTAAGTACCCTGCAAGCTCAAAGCTGTGTGCCTTTTTCTGATGATAACATAATTTCAACAGCTGCAGATGGTGCCAGTTCAGTCTATGCTGCTGATGTAGATGGGGATGGTGATATGGATGTGCTTTCTAATTCATCTGGTGTAAGTTGTAATTTTACTTGGTATGAAAATGATGGCAATCAAAATTTTGCTGCACATTATATTCCCGGTGGCAGTAATTTTGAATGAAAGAAACAATGAACATAGGTAATACGCATGCACGGAAAGTTGCTCAGTTTGACGGTCACACAGGTTGTGGAGTGGAATTTGGCAGACCCCCATCAAAATCGGGCAATTGCCAAGCTCACCGAAAAGGCATTTGCACTGAAATACCTACCCGAAAAACAACTCCTTCTCGCGGGTAACTACACAGGAGGTGTCCATGTTATTGACCTGATAAAGAATAAGGAAATAAAACTCCTACAGCTACACCATGCAATCATCTTTGACATTCAATACCTGCCCGACCAGGAGTGGTTCTTTGTATTGGCCACTGATGGCACCTACAGCGTATGGGCCGTCGATGGGTTCGACCTCGTGACCAACCAGCGCTTATGCGATTATAAGCTGCGTAGCATCGACTTCTGCAAAGAGAGGAACGAAGCTGCTATTGGCTGTGGTGACGGAACTATTCGTATCATAGACATTAACACATTTGAACAGAAAGATATTTTAACAGGGCATAAGGAAGCGTTCTCCGTTAATTGCGTGAAATATCATCCGAACGGCACCTTCCTCTTATCCGGCTCACGTGATGCTCACCTAAACCTGTGGGACGCAGACAAGAGCTATGAGCTTACTCGCCAAATTCCGGCACATAACTATGCTATTTATAGCATTGTGTTCAGTCCTGATGGAAATCACTTTGCTACTGGAAGCATGGATAAAACCATAAAAATTTGGGATGCTAATGAAGTGGAGTTACTATTAAGAATAAGCCCTGGAGAACAAGACGGACACACTAACTCCGTCAATAAACTGATGTGGAGCAACTACAATAATTACCTTCTTTCAACTGGTGACGACCGAACGATAAAAGTTTGGGAAATATCGTAGAAAATGAATAACCTACCGCCAACAATGTATATACGCAATGCATCGAAGCACATTTTATAACAGTTAGTACAGCAGGTTCGTAAGTGGTAATTTAAAAACAGGCCACACATGCGCATATACGTAACGTTGTACACAATTAACAAGTAAAATGAAAAACAAACTACTTATCATATCATGTCTTTTCACATTTCCAATAAGTTCATTTGGTCAAAACGAGTTCAATGAATTTTTAGAAAAATTTATACCTGTTAGCTATCCGTTACTTATAAATCAACCAATTCATAACTCCTCTTTAACGAATACAGAGGTAGAAAATTTATTAAAAATAGATATTGGCGAAGAAATTGTTGATGAAGAAGAATACACTTCCGGATACGTTCTGAGAAATGAAACTTTCACAGCTGTAATCTATTCCTACACTGTTTTAGGACCGAGAGGTGAAGCTACTGTTATGTCAATCAGTGCTTTTTCAAAGCAAGGAGAATTAATTGACACAGAAGAGCTAGGGACTTATTCAGAAGACTATGATGGAGGACAGACCTATCATTATTATTCTACTTCTGAAATAAAAATTGACTCTGTTAATGTCTATGTAACCAATATTCATTATAAAGAATTGATTGAAGAAATGGGTGACGAAAATTCAACTGACAGCACTGTCACAAAAAACGTTTATTCTCTTAAAAATGGGATTATAAGAAAAATAGAAGATGAAGAAATTGATAAAAAGGAATTTAGCATTAGAGCCAAATTTCTGGATTTTTCCCTGGGGGATGCCGAACACTATTCATTTGAAAAGGAATCTGGTGAAGCAGTAACCTTTGATGGTTGTTTAATTGACAACTTTGATTTTGCGCAAGGGCTAGAGGATTCTGAAGCAAACGAGGACAATCAGGGTTGGGGTTCCAATAGCGAACTTCAGGGCAAATGGTTTGTCCTTACTTATATCCATAGAGAACAACCATTGTATATTGATAGCCCGATAGATACAGCAATTATTATTACCAAAGCAGTCCTTGATGAAAAATAAAACTGATCGCAACACTGTATATCGCAAAATAAATTTCGTTCAAAACTAAACAGCCGGCCAACGTTCATCTCTTAATCTGCCATCCCCTCAAAAATAGCCCGGCATACATCAATTATATATTTTCAATAATACATAGTATTTAATATTGTATTGGAGCTTTTTAAAAGCCATTTACAATATTATGTTTTGTTCCAGCGTATTTATATGGAATGTAATAATGAAGATGATTACACATAATTTTTCAATACAAGCTTTTAATGAAAAGGATATTTATCATATTGGTCATAAGCTTTCTCTGCCATGCGGCAGGGATAGCACAAAGCTTGCCGCGTTCAACAGCCAAGCTACAGAAACTTTATAATAAAAATCCCGACAAGTGCATCAAGCATGCTAAAAAACTCCTAAGAAAGAATATCAATAAAGAATTGGCCTATTACTTTCTCAGCATATCTTATCACAACAATTACTCTGATAATCAAAAAAAGCCATCATTAAATGCTTCTATTAGATACTTAGACAAGTTTTATAAGAACTCAAGAGACCCCGGAGCTATTCAGGATCCTTTTATAATTGCAGGGATAAAAAACTCTATCGAAAAACAGGTAGAGATTGGGGTGAAAAGAAAAAAATACAGAGGAGCATTAATATATGCTAAAAAATATAGTCAATTATTCGGAAGCACCCTTGAACAGCAGGCACGCATTGAGGAAGAGCTGGCAAAAACTCAGGTGAAGACAGCGTATGTCACACTAAAAAAAACAAGCCGTCCTGAAAAGCTGAAACGATATAGCATCAATGACAGTAAATTAATTGCCGATGCTTCAAATGTACTTGGAACTAGGTATCGATATGGCGGCGCATCCAAAAGCGGCTTTGATTGTTCCGGATTCAATGTATATGTCTACAGGCAATCCGGCATTACCCTGCCCCGTCGTGCACAGCTGCAATCCAGTTTAGGGGAATATGTTTCCAGAAAAAACTGCAGAAAAGGAGACTTAATATTCTTTGGATACAGAAGAGTGAAATCAGTAACCATAACGCATACAGGAATAGTGTATTCAAATATAAACGGGAAGATCAAAATTATCCATTGCCCCAACAGCGGTGTATGTATTGAAGGAGAGGGAGACATCAGCTGGGATATGTATTGGGAGAAACGCTTTTTATTTATCAAACGGATATCAGACAATAATTTATTAACCATTAAAACCCCCTAAGCCATGACGAAGCAAAAGTTTATTATTACAGGCCTTACGGCCATTACCATAGGTACACTTTTATTATTCAAATTTTGCGGTAATAGCCCCGCAAAAAAAGAGAGAGCAGCAACACGTGCATACATTGACCGCCCTTTTGCTAATGTAGATATACCCCGTACCTTTTTTAAGATAAAGGCGGAAAAGGGAGCCGACCTAGAATACGGAACCACAAAAATTACCGTTCCCGAATGTGCCTTTTTAGATAACAACGGCAATGTGGTAAAAGGAAAGGTGAAGTTATCTTACCGTGAAGTGAACGACCCTCTGAGCATCATTATCAGCGGGGTACCCATGGCCATTGCAGACGGCTCACCAGATTACCTGCAGTCTGCCGGCATGCTGGAGATCTTAGCCTGGAAGAATGGTGAGCCGTTAAACGTAAATCCAGCCTGCAGGATAAAGGTCAGCAAGCAGTCACCCATAGGCGATGCAGATTACAACCTATATAACCTGGATACGATAAACAGAGAATGGGATATGCAGCAGGAAAACCTGGATGCCAATGCTTTGGCATCAGCGGAGGAAGTACCTGAAGAGCCAGTATTCAGGGAACGTGACTACGAAGCACTGGCCAAAAAGGAAGGTATCACCAAGCCCGTGAAGCCGGTACTGGAGGAAAAGGAAAAGTTCCAGTTCCAGTTCAAAATGGATTTCAGCCAGAATCCGGAATTAAACATTTACAATGGGGTGCAATGGGAGTTTGCGGGCAAAAAATCCAAGGAAGACCCTGCAAAGAACCGCTGGGTGCTGTCAGCGATATGGCATGAAATGGAGATCGTAAAGAAAAAGAAGGATGGTACCTATATTTTGCGTTTGATGAGTGCGGACAGGGAATTCAAAACCACTGTAAAACCCGTGTTTGCAGAGGAGGATATGGAGTATGCAGAAATGGTTTACAACCAGAAGTACACTGCCTACCGTAAATTTGTGGATAAGAAAAAGGAAGAGGCAAGGCTGTGGCGGATAGCACAGGAAAGGCGCAAGAAAAGGGAGGAACGTGCCAGCGTGTTCACCAGAGAAATTGAGGTCATGGGATTCGGGTGGGTCAACATTGACAAAATGATTACGATGGAACCCCAAAAGATCCTTGCCACCTTTATATTGGATAATGGAGAAAAAGCAAAAATATACAGGGCGTATCTATTGATCGATTCCGTAAATTCGGCACGTACCTATTACGGACCAAATTTCAATGATTTTACATTTGCCAAAAGCCGGAAAAACCAAATGGTAGTCCTTGACGAGCAGGCAAGGGCATATGTGATCAGGCCGGAAGCATTTGCAAGTATCGGAAGCAATGCCAAGCGGCATACCTTTAGAATATCTGAAAAAGGCATGGAGATCAAATCTGTAAAAGACCTGCAGCAATTACTGGCAAGGATTTAGCCGGCCCTGGTCGGTTACAATAATGCGAAAAAGATCATGTAAAGAAAATAAAAAACAGGGGGCGATTTTTCAACCACCAACAATACCTAAAGCAAATTACATAAATGCTTTAGCCGAAAGGTTTTAAGTAATTAAAGAATGAAAAAATAATCAAGCTCAATACATCCATTCCCTATAATACCTCACACTACTAGCATAGGTAAGCAGCCCCCTGTCCAGCGCAATCGTATGCCGCTCGGTTTTAGGGTCATGCAAGATCTTGTAAAGCTGCACTAATGGTGCGGCCTTCTTTTATGCAAAATTTTTAAAACTGAAAGGGATTCCAATTTTGCAATTGGAATTCTTAAATTTGGCAAAGCCATACAGGGAATATAAACGCAATTGCGTTTATCCCTGCGTTAGCGAAAATAATAATATGAAGACAAAAACTCTGGTTATAGCATTAAGCATTTTGTATTCTTTAACTACTTTCTCTCAAGTGACATTTCACGGAAAAGTTATCGGCCAAAAGACAAAGGAATCCTTGCCATATGTTAATATTGGAATAGTGGGCAAAAACATTGGTACAGTTTCAAATATTAATGGAGAATTCACAATTAATCTTCCTAATTCTTATAATTCAGACACCTTAAGGTTTTCAATGATTGGATATAAAAGTCAATCCTATGAGGTTAGAAAGTTTAAAAACAAATTCATTAACCACCAAGAATTGATAATTCACCTTGAGCAAAGCATGGTTGCCTTGAAGGAAGTTGTAATAATTGATAAGAAGAAATGGAAAACTAAAATTCTCGGAAATGTTAATGAAACGGATAATGTCGTATCTGGATTTTATTCTGAGAAACTAGGTACTGAAGTAGGAACAATTATAAAAATAAGAAAGTCACCAACCTATGTTGAGAACTTTAGCTTTTATATTGCTGAGAATACATTTGACAGCTTATTCTTTAGATTGAATATATATAATCTCAAGAAAGGAAAACCATTTGAAAACATTTTGGACAAAAACATATTTATTCAAACTAATGTCAAAAAGGGGAAGGTAACAATTGACTTAGAAAAATATAATATAGTAATGCAAGAAAACTTTTTTATCAGTTTAGAATATGTTAAACCTCTATCAGCAAGCAGCGGCAATAAATTATCATTTGGAAGTGGCTTTTTTAATAGTCCGAGCTATAGTAGATCTGCAAGTCAAGGAGATTGGGATAAAGGTGGGGGGTTTTGTTTAGGGTTTAATGTTAAAGTAAAGTATTGACAATAAGCGATTAATACTTCCGCTAACAAAGTATAAACGGCATTAACCAACCTACGCCAAGGCTTCGGTTGGAGCAACCACAGTTTAGCCAAAACGTTGTATGCCAATTGAAAAATGAGAACAGAACCTTCATTATCCTCCCTAAGGAAACACTATAAAACCAGATATATATAAATGAAGTACCCAGTTATTGATCTGCATTGCGATTTGCTCGCACATATGCTAAACATGCCCAATCCAGACCCTTTCAAACGAGAGGGTATTGGTTGTTCCTTTCCAGCGTTGGCTGAAGGAAATGTGAAACTGCAAGTGATGGCCATTTTTACGGCTACCAAAAATG
>DTSC01000200.1:0-2823 GCA_012965625.1 Flavobacteriales bacterium
TACAGCAATTGTGCGTTTTGCATTCCTTTCATGTGGGTTGATATAGGTAAGTTGTATTGTTTAAGTTATTGAAGCAATCAACATAAAACTCGCCGGATAATCGACAATCATCCTGGCCCTTGAGATAGTGACAGTACGATCTTCCATGGGCTGGCGCATGACTTCCAGCACCGTCCTTTGAAACTCGGGAAGTTCATCAAGAAACAGCACGCTGTTAGGTATAGGCTGGGTGGTTCTGCCAAGTATATCTGTAATGGATAGGAGTTGTTTGTCTTTTGTGGGTGGTTCTTCTATACCTACAGCCCAGCAGCTATGAATACAATGTCGCTTTGGGTGGTGTCAACAATGAGCTGGTGGAGGTGTTTAATGTAAGGATGCATGGCAAGCTGCAGCTTTTGAAGTACGCCAGAGAAGTTGATCTAGGTGAGGAGAAAGCCCAAACATTAACAGAATTAGATGAGGAGGTCCTTACCGATAAACTTGTTAGTTCAGAATTGAACAATAGTGACAATACTATTTATTTTTTAATAAAAATAAATTGGCCACCTTCATCACCGGTATTTTTAATTGGATTAAACTTAGGTATTTGTTCAGAGTTGTTTACAACAGGGATCTTGAGGCTATTATATAACTCGCTGGCATCAAAATACATTGCCTCATTGTTTCTTAGAGATTGAATGAAATAATAAGCAAATACAGAGTGACCTTCCCTGCCCCCATCCATTACAGGTTCTATCCCACCCGAAGTTATTGCTTTACGCGAAACAAGGTTATGAACCTTTCTATAATATTTCTCAGACGACTCAAATGGAACTGAGAAGGTAGTGCCCCTAAAAATATCCCCACTAAAGCAAGCGTCTGAAACCAATAAAGTATGTTTGGATTTTATCCCTTGAAGAAAGGCTTGAATATCGTTATTGGAGATATATTCAGAGATGGACTTTGATTTTGCATCATACGGCACCCAGTAACCTTTATTAAGTTTTCCCTTGAACTCACCATGACCTGAGTAGTAGATAAAAACATTATCATTCTCCTGAACAGTTTCTACAAGCCACTCCAATTGCTTGATAATAGCAGTCCTGGTAGCTTTAGAGTCGTACAAGACACTGTATTGATCAAATCGATATTTAGACTGCAATAAAGTTTCTATTGCCTTAGCATCATTTACAGCATTTTCTAGCGGGGACCATTCGCCTTGATATTTGTCAATCCCTATTAGTAAGGCATAATAGTTCCCGATTTCTACTTGTTGGTTTGCATTAGCGACATTTAGTCCCTTAAGAGGATCACCCGAACCCCTATATTTAAATTGTTCTGGTTTTTCTGTGGTATTGTCTGTAATTGTTGTTCGGTTAGTACGTTCCACTTCAATCGTTTTCTGTGCTGGCAGCTTAACAAACACATTTCTATTATAGACTCTGTGAGCTTTCGAAATTAAATCTATTACACCAGGTATAAAAAAGGCATAAAAATCCACTGCAATAAGCCAGTTAGCCCTGGATTTATCTATATGCTCAATTTCACTAAAACCCTCTTTCATAAAAGTATATACGATCTCATTTCTATTACCGTATTTGGATGCTCTCACATGATCTCTTTTATCAATAGTTATTTTACATGGTGTTGTTTGATCAATCATATTGCCATTTACATAAACCTGGGCACCAGGGGGTTCTGTTTTTATTTGAACTTTTTGTTTTGACCCCAAAATAATTGTTGCACATGAATTTAACAATAACGCAACCAGCATAATTGGGATTATCATTCTTACAGTTTTCATCGCATGAGATTTTATAGTATCCTTTGTTCTAATATTGGGATTATAAATATAAAATACAGTCCACTAACACTAGGTAATAATATTCTATGTGTTTATATCTGGCTAAAATTTCTTGCCAATACTTACTTGGCAATTGGATAAAGCATAATATCTTGAGGTGTTTAGGCCGCTACCAAATCTCCAACCAATATTTAAACCTAAATATGCCTTGTCATATTTAAATTTAACATCAATAGGACTAAATTTGAAACCATAGTATGCATCATCCCATTCGAGATCCACTGCTAAATTAAATCCAACAAGGACACTACTCTCAATACCCATCAGTTCATTAATGGAAAACGCATTAGTGATCCCAAAATTTACGGGATCAAAATACAAAATGCCATCTGTATTTATTCCAACATTTAACCATTCCATGACCAGACCAGGCCTGTACTTAGATGATTCATTGCCATAATAAAATTTGTTACCTGCTCTGAAATTCAAGGCGAAGGGGGTGAAGGAATCAATCAATGGGATTTTAGTGTCTCGTTGTTTTCTATTTGAGTGGTAACGTCTAAAGGTTGAAGTTCCTAGAAGAACATCCAGGTAGAAACCTGATTCATTAATGGCAGGATAATCCTCTTCTCCATAAACATATTGTTCAATAGAATCCTCAAATCCATCAACAGACACATAGTTCAACTGCCCAAAGGCAAGGCAGGGGGTTAGAAAGAGTAGGAGTAAATATCTCATACCCAAATATACAAAAACTGCTATGCATTGAATAATCACTGCAGACACCATAAATTGATCAGATCACCCCGCCCAATTCTCCCTATCCAGGCTCCGGTACTGTATCGCTTCAGCCAGATGTTCATTCTTAATCTCCTCAGATTGGGCCAAATCGGCAATTGTCCGTGACACCTTAAGAATTCGATCATAAGCCCTCGCGGATAAGCCCAACCGATCCATCGCAGTTTTTAATAAATTCAGCCCAGCTGAATCTATCACACATAAATTTCTCAGTGCCTTTGTCGACATCTGGGCATTGCAAT
>DTSC01000200.1:2870-3136 GCA_012965625.1 Flavobacteriales bacterium
CCCAGAAAGCTGATCGAACGGGACGGGTGTTACCTCTACATGGATGTCAATTCTGTCCAGCAAGGGTCCGGAGATCTTGTTGAGGTACTTCTGAACAACCCCTGGTGCACACATACACTCCTTGTCGGGATGGTTGTAATAGCCGCATGGGCAGGGGTTCATTGAGGCGATCAACATAAAACTCGCCGGATAATCGACAGTCATCTTAGCCCTTGAGATGGTCACTGTCCGCTCCTCCATCGGTTGTCGCATTACCTCTAACACTG
>DTSC01000201.1 GCA_012965625.1 Flavobacteriales bacterium
GATGTAAAAGAAAGTGAAATTAAATAAAAAAACAAATAATTATGACTAATTATAAAGGAGTAAATCTATGGCTTTTTTAGACAATTCAGGAGATATCATTCTTGACGCAGTTTTGACTGATGCCGGAAGGCGTCGTCTAGCGCAAGGTAACGGCTCGTTTCGAGTTGCCAAATACGCTTTTGGTGACGATGAAATTGATTACGGAAGTTATGATCCGAACAACGCTTCGGGTTCAGCCTATTATGATCTTGAAATTCTTCAAACTCCAATCTTGGAAGCCTTCACTAACAATATAGCTTCTTTAAAATCGAAACTCATAACCCTCACCAATAATAACCTTTTGTATCTTCCAGTGATTAAAATGAACAATAAAGTTCCAGATTTCTATACGTCAGGTACAAATAGCATTGGGTCTGGAAGCTATGCAGTTCTTGTTGATCAAGATACGGTCACCGAGTTTGGCGGCACCGGAAAGGATCTTGGTGACAAGTATATTGATGGACTCAATGGCCCCGCATTCGATGGTGTCCAACAAGCAATTAGATTTGATCAGGGCTTGGACACAACTGAGATTAGCGCAGTTTTTAACCTTGACGCAGAACTCACCGAAAATCAATATATCGTTCAGCTTGATAATCGTTTTGGAACGATTGTTGACACTGACAACAAAACAATCAATCCGTCTTATATTGACGATGATAACATTGCAAGTTATTATATTTCAACGAGTCCGCTTGTTACGCCTCTTCAAGCAAATAAAAGTGATGGAAGCTCAACTGATAGCGTTATTGCAGGTCCGAGAGGAACAAAATTAGAATTTAGCTTGCTCTCCTCGATCACTCTGAGAACTTCTACTTTCCTTTTCGATCAAGTTGGAACAAGTGCAACGAAGGCGGTAAGTGGTGTTAGTTATCAATATATTGACACTACTGTAAAAATTCAAGGGGCAACCACTGGATATCAAGTTGACGCCCCAGTTAGATTTATTAAGAAAGTATAAGGATTAAAAAATGGCATCTACGTTTAAAACCTTTTTAGCGAACGACATAACAACAACAAAAACTTTATTGCATGAAGCGATTCCGATCACAGGAACAATCGTTTCTGGTACTTATAAGGGTCCAATCGACTCGAATATTAAAACCTTTTCTCATGGAATGTTTGAATCGGTTTACGACTATCCGTATCTTAGCTCTTCTGCTAATCATATTTTTGATATTACGGCTGGCTGGTACTCTGGAAGTCTCTGGCAAGAAGTGCCTTTACACGCAGCCATTGTACAAGATTCCAAAAAGATCAACATTTATAATCAGTTTGCTCAGGTTCTTGTTCCTTATGATGTCTCCGGTAATATTCAACAATTTGATCAAGATGGAGATACCGCAGCCGGTGGAACAAAAATGGATTCCTGCTTCTTCATTACATTTTCAAGGCTTTTGACCAAAGATGAAGTCAAGAAGGGAAATTTTAGATTTTCTATGTATGTAAACTCCACTGGTTCGACGAATGGCACCGTTGACCCGGAAGGACGCCTTACACCAGTAACTCTTGGCGATTACGGCGCAGCAACCAGTTTTAAAGTAAACTCTCCCACTGGTGAATATGGACTTATCTTTTCTCAATCTGCAGATTCAAGTGATCCGACCAAAGCGTTTGGTCATATTTATTATCAAGCAGGCATTCTCGTTCTTACATCTTCAATTTTTAGAGAAGATCTTGTTATCGGCGGATACATTGATACTCCAGCAAATTCTATTACGGGCTCAAGGGAAAAAGCTTTCCAATCGGGCACTATTGATCAACTTGCAAACGCTCTTCGCTATGCAATCGATGATATCGATTTCAACAACACAACAGAATTGAACTCAACAATGTATTTCTGCCGGGCAAACACCAATGAATATAATTATAGTGCCAATCCGACGTATCTCTCTGATAGCAAAATTGTTGTAAAAGGAGATAATGCTTTTGCGGAGCCGGTTTCTTATATTACTACTGTTGGTTTGTATTCTGCTGACAATGAATTGCTGGCAACCGCCAAAGTTTCAGAACCACTCAAAAAAGCTGTTTCGAACGAAGTCACTCTTCGTGTCCGCCTCGACTACTAATCTTTGAATTTATTAATGCAAGCTCACTAATTAATATAAGCTTGGAATATTTTATCTATGTCATTTTATAAGTTTGGAAAGAACGATAAGATTGTTAACTATGCAAAGTCTTATCCTTCTTGTAAATTTTCTATCAAAGAGGCTCATGTTTATTTGAATCTTGATAATGAATTTAGCGGAGCCTTCACAAATAAAATCAAAGAAGTCGATTCTGGCTTCATTAGTCTTTACGAGATGAATATCGATAGAGACTTTTCTGCCCACACTTATGACCCAGATACCGGCGTAGGAATTAAAACTAAAATTTATCCATTTATCACAAAAGATTCCGATTTTAGTTCTTTTTCTACAGTTTCAGTTACAAATTACAATCAGTTTCAATATGGCGATATCTTGACAGGAAGCTATCCTTTAAGCTCTTCTATTGTCAGAGAAGCCTTTGCAGTAAATCATGGAACAAGTTCTCCAACAGGTTCACACATTCTTGCTCTCAAAAACACACTAAACTTTTATTCCCCAGTTAACAAGCATTATGAATTTTCTTCTTCCTTGGGAGATAAAGCCCTACAGAGATGCAATTTGGTAAGTGTTCCATCTATTTTTTATGGCAAACAAATTAAAAAAGGCTCCGTTAAGTTAAATTATTATATTTCTGGTAGTATAATAGCTACATTAGAAGATGTTTATCAAAACGGAACTTTAGTTCAAACAAGCGGTTCTGCTTATGCTCAGACTCAAGGCTCTTCTTCAATTGCAGGAGTTGTACTTTATAATGAAGGCTTCGTCCTTTTAACGGGTTCTTGGAATCTTGCGCCCAATTCTTTTGATTTGGGTTCTTCAACAGAAACGCCAAAATGGGTTAATTTTGGTGTAGGCTGTAACGACGGCTTTTTGTCTGACGATCTTACACCTTCCGCAAGTTTTGATTTTAACTTCAAAGGAACTTCAGTTACACCAGTTTTGACCATGTTCGCACATGCAAAAAAAGGTGAACTTAATGATTCAAGTTGATCTGGCATGCAATT
>DTSC01000202.1:0-6336 GCA_012965625.1 Flavobacteriales bacterium
ATTATACCGTTAAAAAAGGACAAACGATACTGGATATTGCAGAAGAACGATTGATAAATGAGTATATGATTGTTTCTGTAAATCCAGGTGTAGATGATTACAACGACGTGTCTGAAGGACAAAAAATAAAAATTCCGGTAGTTTATGTTAAGAAGAGTATTTTGTATATAGATAAGATCAACTATCTCCCGATAAAACAGGTGATGTATGATGATAAGGGTTTGTTTGAAGAATATGAGTTCCTAAACTTAAAAGTAAATTCGACCATTTATGAGGAGGAATTCACTGAGGGGTATAAGGATTATAATTTCTAGTTGAAATAAATTGAGGCACAACAGCTCAGCATAATCCTATTAGATTTAGGCAAGCTCATAAAAAACATTGACCTTCTCCGCGATAAGTCCTTACTTCACCTGCAATTTTTCCTTCAGCAATTAAAAGAAGGGTGTTAAATCTTTCGCAAAGCTCGCCCGCCTTGCTATGCCTCATAAAAATTGGGTCTCCTAATTCCAGAGAGGTTTTTCCCTTGTATTCAATAGGGGTCTGTACTTCACCAGCACCTTCATTCTTAGTAAGTCTGGCTCCACTGGGGAGATAAGGCACAGGTTGCTTGTCGGATGCCACAGAGCCAGAAGCGATATACCCTCCTCCATGGCAGGTGTATATCCCCGGTTTTGGTTTACGGACAACCTCTATTGCATAACCAGCAGAGGGTAGATGCTTGAACCCAGAATAATTGTCAAACAATGCGGATGCGTAGAAGCCCGAGCCCACGGTAAGCTCTGTAACAACCTCTTCTTCACGTGTGGATTCCAGGCTTCCAGTTCCGCCACCGTTGACAAGCTCCAATTGTGCTCCCATCCCATTTAATCCTTCTACAACCTCTTTCCTCCTTTTTGCCTTTATGGAACTGCTTTTTAGAGCTTTTACCATGAAGTTCTTGAAGCTCTGACCAGGATAATTATCTCCTAACCCAGCAATCTGTGCTTCATACCCCATAATTCCTTCCAGCTTTAAATTACTGCAGTTTTTAATTTTTTCAAATAATTTACATGCTATATTCTTGCTTCTTATTCCACTTCGCCTTACCCCAAAATGAAGTCCGGGAAAGCTGGAAGACATGTCAATATCCAGGCATACTGGCAGGCATACATCCGCTTGTTCTGCTATTTCCTGATGAATGTGAATGTGTTCCAGAGAATCTATCATTAGGATAACCTTTTTGTCCTTGCCAATTTCTTCGCAAGCAAGTTTGATTAATGGTTTCTGGCAAGTGGGGTAAGCAACCAAGAGGTCATTAAATCCAGAGCTGCTTAGATATACTGCTTCCGGAATAGTAAAGCACATCAAGCCCTGATACTGGGGGCTCGAATCTAAGACACGTTTAAGCAATGGCTTGCACCTTACAGATTTTGTGGCAACTCTGATTTTTTTGTCACCTGCGCGGATGAGAATATTTCTGGCATTCTGGTCAAACAGATCAAGGTCAATATAGGCAAGAGGTAGTTGCCTGTCGCTAAAGATGTTCTTGTAATATGAATAGTTCCTTTCCAGTTATTCGAAATATTTATACAGCTATGATTAAAAGATTTTTCAAGGAAATAATATTAAAACTTCTTGACACCATTTACATAGAAGCTGCGATTTGCTATATCATTTTCAGAGAAATCTTCAGGTTGTGTTTTAGTATCAAAATCTCTTTCTGGTTCACGTTTAAGCATTTCATTAGCCATTAATTTTATTTTTGTTGAATATGCCGCCTGCGTCCACTCTCCAAAAACAGTATGTCCTCCTTCATATAATTGGTGTTGGTATTCTTCATATGTTGTGATATATCCACTATAGCAATTGGCATATGGGGCTATAATTACCTTGGATACCCCTCTTTTTATTAAGATCTCTTCAATTGTTTTCTTAAATCTTCTGCCAGATACAACACTGACTTCTGCTGGAATCCCAATGATTGCAATATTACCAAGGATAAAAAATTGCAAGGGTAGTACCTGTGGAGTCCATGCATTATTGTCCAGGCTTCCATTTGAATATTGTTTTTTCATGGTTTCCATGCTTTTGTCAAGTATGGAAAGCAAACCCAGTTTATTAATATTTCTTTTACCAAGAACCCTCCTCTCACCTGTTTCCATCAATATGTCTTTAACTCCCTGAGCCTCATATTTGCGGTTCATTATTTTAAATTCCTCCTTAGAGCTAAAAAGGCTTTTAAATTGTTCTGCATATTTTCTTGTTCTGCATAAAGTGGTTGCAAAATTTGCTAAGGAATCTGATATCCCTCTTCCATCTACTGTCCCCTTGAAGAAGGCTACGCCCATGCAAGCAGGACTAGTCCTTGGCTTGTTTTTATCTGATTTTTTTGATTCTGGAATAAACGCTTCATCTATTTCCACATTAGAAAAATCAACATACATTAACCCATAATCTATGCTGGTGTCTTTTAGGTGCTCGCTTTCACTTAAACCTTGATAGATTTCAATCGCTTTTTCAAATTGTAATTTCCCATTGTATTTAGCACTTTTGTAATCATCAGGGAAATTACCCCTCATTTTATTTCTCTTTTCTTCCCAGATAAAATTAGGCATAACATCACCACAGGGCGCTTGGGCAAAGACTGCTAAAAAGTTTTTGTTTTTCACACTGAGCTCTTCCTCAAAAAATGCAGAAGCATAGCCTTTGTTCTCATAACAGATCTTTCTGAGATCGCTCCCAACCGTTGTTGTATGGACTCCAAACCAATTAATCATGCCTATTGGTTCATCATTTTCAGCATTTATTTGAAGAACATCCATTTCACGATCCACGGCAAGATGCCAATCTTTATCTTTTAGTTTTTCAACATCCGGGTTTGAGTTATACGCAGGCATTGAACGATTAAAGGCTACATTAATCTTAGGGTCAAAAATGCCACTTCCCAATTTTAATTTTCCAGGTTTAAGGTTGTTTTCAGCTTCTATAATGGAGTCTGAAATACCCTTGACAATGGTGTTGAACACCTCTGGGACGAATCCTGGAATGCTGAAATTAAAAAGTGCATAATGTGAATATCCACCAGGCCCACTATGAGTATGTTGGGCTGTCAGCATAACATTGTCGTAATCGTAAGCTGCGTTAGGGACTTCCTGCTTAAGGGAGCTAATCACCGCCTTTTTTATTGCGATGGTTATAAAGCATATCTCTGCATTTACAAAAGCAAATTTCTTTCCAGAGATTGTATCGTTAAAAATAAATGCCCTGCAGTAGAGGGGCGTTTCTATGGCTTCCACTTTCTGATGGGCCATGCCATAACCCATCATGCCAACTTCTTTGTAAAATGCTGTTATGTCAGCGCTGCCTGTTCCAATTTCTAGCATGGTAATTCATCAAATAGGCAGTTAAACTTTTATGGTAAACTGAAAAATAAAAGTCCGTGGTGCTTCTATTTGAAGAGGGCGTATCATGTACTCCCGATTCAATAGGTTGTTTATTAAGAATGCAACTTTTGCCTTCTCTATAAATTGATATGAAAGTCGAGTATCTACAACATAGTCTCCCTCTTCATTTCGATCCTCTCGATATTTCGCAATTCCAGTTGGCAGCAAAGATTTATCCAGTTCAATAAAAATCAAGTCCAAATTTTTCATAAAGCTATTGTATCTGTAGCTTATGCCTGCAGACCATTTATTGTAGCTGAATTCCACATCTCCCTTGACTAAATGTTGGAATCGGTATTTCAATATTCCCGATGTGTCAGAGCTTAACGATTTATACGTAGCTCCTTGGGTTCCTGTCAGAGTATCATCTGGTGCCAGATTCATTGGATTCATATAGGTGTATCCTGCCAGTATATTTATATTAACAGGTCCAATGTTTCCTCTGCCTACAAGTGATATGTCAACACCTTCTATCCTCGATTTGGGCACGTTTAAGGATTTAAATCCTAAATTGTCAAGAAAGTTGGTAGAAGACCCCCAATAGCCAAATGTGAATTCAATTGCATTTTCAATTTCTTGTCTAAAAACTGCCACATCTAAATAGCCCATAAAATCCCCCACTTTAAAACCTTGTTTAATGGCTGCTTCAGCATTCCAGCTGGATTCAGATAGTACATTATGGCTTGGAAAAATATTCATTGGGCCAACAGTTGTACGTATGTATTTTTCGCCAATAGTGGGAAAGCGAAACCCTTCACCATAAGAGGCACGCACATATGTGGCTTTTAGCACTCTTGCACTTAGCCCAGCTCTAAATACAGGTTTAGTTTCATTGTCTGTTTCATTGATTTCAAAGTTTTCCCAGCGTGCACCAGCCGACAAGGTAATGCGATCAAAAAGCTTTTTATCCAGTTGTGTATAAAAAGCAAAATTTCTGGCAAAATTAATTGGAGAACCTTCTTCATTACCAGCAAAAAGCTCCGAGTTGGATTCTGAATAAGACCCCATTAATCCTGATGTTATATTCATGTCTTTAATATTGACAAATTCCTTGCTGAATTGGTATTCACCATATAATAGGGTCGATTGATTTGCTTGATTGTTATCATTGTTATTGTCTTCATAGTACATTCTGGTGCGTAGACTATGCCGAACACCCATCTTGCTATAATAATTGATAAATGGGTCTATGTTATATATCGTTTTAATCGTTTTTGTCATTGCTCCTGGGAATGAACGATACATTCCTGTATCTGTGTCTAACATGAGTAACGCCCCTGCAGATCGAGCATACATGCCATTAAAATTAATTCCAAAGTTCAACCCTTCAATCTTTTTTGATCGATAACGAAGATTTGTGTTCATTCTTATTCTGTTTTCAAAATCACCACTTTCCTCCCCATACCATCGCAGCCCTTTGGTTTGTTTCAGATCATAGGATTGGCCAGAGATAATTAATTCTTTTCCCATAGCTTGTCCAGGTCTTACAGTGTCGGGCTCTCCTCCTACATAACCATTATCGCCAAAAATATTACCTCCAATTACCAAGTCGAGGTTTCCAATCTTTCTAGCATGAAAAAAGTTTATACCTGTATAAGTTGGGTTGGCTTTGTCCCAGTATTTTGCATAATCCCTCTTGGGACTATCATAAACACCTGAATATAGATTTACTTTTGTCTCGGGCTTGTCCTTTGGGTAAGCGGTTCTAATATTAATGATGCCATTAAGCGCAGCAGACCCATATAAAACCGAAGATGCCCCTTTGATGATCTCAATTTGTTCCAGGTTTTCAACAGGAAGAAAATTCCAGCTGGGCCTCCCAGCATCACCTGATAAAACAGGCAGGTCGTCCACCATGATCATCACTCGGCTCCCTGCACCAAAACTATAACCACTGCCACTCCTTATTTGTGGCTCACTATCTACGATTTGAACGCCTGGAACCTGGTTTATGGCAGTTTCCATCGAAGTACATGCTTTATTCTCCACCAGGTCTGGTTTAATAACCGCCATCGATACGGTAACGTCTTCAATCTTTTGTTCAAACTTTCCCGCAGAAACAACGACTGTTCCCAGGTTTGTGGCCTCCTCCCTTAGGGCGATCTCCAGTATAAAATTCTCTCCGGATTTTATTTCTATTGTTTGTGTTTCAGAATTGCAGCCAAGAAAACGACAGAGCACTTTATGAATACCCGGCCTTACTGTAATGGTAAAGTTGCCATCAATATCGGTGGCAGTACCTGTTGTGTCATCGACAATTATATTTGCACCGATAAGGGGTTCTCCATTTTCTGCACTGACTATCTTGCCTTTAAGAGTTCCGTTCTGTGCTAATGCTGTTATTGTTAATAGAGTAATTAGTATACTTGCTGCTAATATCCTTCTCATATTATGGGTTTTTTTGATATTCCCTCTAATCTAGCTGTAAAGCTCATAGATTTAATCTGCAAATTAATTAAATATGTAACAAAATGACGGTTATTAGCGAAATTTTTTTCCTATTTATTTTTTTGTATTTTTGAAAGATATAAATTTTCCCTTCTTAAAATATTATAATAAATATAAAATCTTTAAATATGATGAAAAAACTACTCTTTTTGATGTTTGGGCTAATTTTTATTGTTGGACAACTTGCCATCGCGCAATGTGTGCCGGATCCACAATATACACAACCGGGAGTTTACCCAGATACAGCAACAGGCCTGCCTTGTGCAGTAAATGGCATATTGTATAATGAAGATATAAATCTTGTTGCTCCTGTTGATACGGTGATTGGAGGATTTCCGTTACCTATTGATTCTTTGGTTCTTACCTCCTTAACTGGACTTCCTCCCGGTATTGGATATACATGCGGTGGGACACTCAATAACAGCACTTACTCTTGGGGAGGAGGAGATGCTGGTTGTATCAA
>DTSC01000202.1:6346-11180 GCA_012965625.1 Flavobacteriales bacterium
TTACAGGCGTTGCGACCATCAATGGCACCTATGATATTTTAGCCATTGTTGAGTCTTATCTTGCTGGTGCGACAACACCTGCAGGAACTGAATATGTTGATTATTATAGCATTACTGTGGCAGACAGCTGTATTGTAGGTATAGTAGAAAATGGCCAGCCTGGTTTTAAAGGATTGCAAAATACCCCCAATCCATTTGTTGATGAGACAGAGATTCAATTTACTTTAACGGAAATTGGAAGCATTAAGTTTGCAGTTTATGACCTTTTAGGTAATGTGGTTTATTCTGAAGATCTGGTAGGGAAAACCGGATTGAACAAAGTCGATTTTTCTGCTAAGGGAATCGCTCCTGGAATTTACATGTACCATGTAAAAAAAGGCCTTTCTACGGCCACAGGGAGGATGGTCATTGCCAGATAGAATGATTGCTGGGCATATAGGGTTTTTAGTGTAGGTTGATTTATTTATTAATATGGGTAGTATGTGGGGAAGAGTTTTATTTCTATTGGTTTACATATCTGCGATATTCTCCACAAATAGCCTTGTTGCCCAAAATTGCCCTTCATGCGTGATTGACGCAACATGTGATTCTGTGCCAGCGCAGCCAAAGCTCTGTCCAGCGGTGCTTCCTACTGATACTGCCCAGCAATACTATGAGGCAGATGCGACTTTTTATATGCCTACTACTTTTACGGATGCAGGTTCTGGTGTTGATGTAGACCTGTTGGAGATAGAGGTGGTTGGTATATCGGGGCTCCCCACAGGATTAACCTGGTCATCCTATGATTATATGGGCAACGACACATTAAATTTTTATCCTCCAGAAAACCCCCCATCATCAGAAAGGGGATGTGCTAAGATATGCGGAACGCCGCTGATGCCAGGCAATTACATTGTTACGGTTAGTGTATTGGCCTATGTGTATGTGCCAGCGATAAGTTCAAACATGACCCAAGCTACATCTTTTGATATTCCCCTTACCATTGTTCCGGGAGGTTCTGGAAATTCTGTGTTCACTATGAGCAATAACCAAGGATGTGATAGTGTGAGTACAGATTTCTCACCGATATTGCAAAGTGGTGGAGATCCTTTATATGTGTATAGCTGGGATTTTGGAGATAGCATAACGAGTACCAGTGAATTCCCATCCCATACCTATTCTGTACCGGGAACTTATGTCGTTACTGGTCAGATAGATGTATTAAAATATGCAGTATCAAATGTGAGTGTTACTGTTGTAAATGATGACTGGTGTGGAGATATAGAAGAGCTATGGGATTTCATTTTTTCACAATGTTTAGGTAATCCAGATGTTTATTTTAGATTGAATGATAACAATAGTTTATATGATTCTCCAACGATCAATAATAACATGAGTCCTTCTTGGACTAATTTAGGTGCTGTTATTGAAGGAGCCCAATTCACCATACAGTTCTTTGATGAAGATGATGGTCCACCATTTGGTTCGCCTGATGACGATTTAGGTTCTAAAATTATTAATATTACCGGCCCTCAATCCTATCAGGTATCGACAATATCTCCGTATTCAGGAACACAGGCAATAACAGGAAGCCTCACCATAATTACCCAGTTAGATACATCCTACATTGCCACGGATACGATTAGAGTTTATCAGCCCCCTATAGCTGATACAATTACATTTTCTCCCAGCGATTCAATTTGCACAGGGGACTCGGTTACTTTGGTTACCGGCGGCGGTGACTCTTACCAATGGTACAGTGACGACACTACCTTGATTGTAAATGCCACAGATTCGACATATGTTGCAAGTGTTACAGGCAATTATTGGTGTCAGGTTATAGATACTCTTGGCTGTTCGGCTGCGACAGGCCAATTGCAAGTTGCTGTTATTTCTTATCCCATTATGCCTTCGGTAATCAATATGGGGAATAATTTCTTGCAGACTTTCTCCAATGTGCCTAATTTGCAATGGCATTTTGAAGGAGCTCCCATACCAGGAGAAACAGGACAAAGCTATATTGTTACCCAGGATGGCAATTATTTCCTGACTGCTGCTAACGTATTGGGTTGTGTTTCAAGTTCTGATACCTTGTTTCTAACATATATAGGGTTAAACGAGTTTTTGCCTAATGCTTCCGGATTAAGAATATATCCAAATCCAAGTAAAGGCGATTTCACCATAACTTTAAATACGTTTGATGACCAGCAGATTATAATTAAGGTAAGGGATATAATTGGAAGAACTGTTTATGCTCAAGACTACGGATCTACAAACGGCCTCTTTGAATCTGCCGTGGATTTAGGAGATGTCATCTCAGGTGTTTATACTGTAAATGTCAGCATTGGAGATTATTCTTTCCATCAGAAGTTACTGGTTAAATAGAAAATAGATTTTAATTTGGCCTTGCCTTCGTCTTCTGATTTACATAAGTGTTTAATAATTGTTATGTGCAGGATTTTATTGTGCTTAGTTATAAGTCTATATGCTTCATCTATTGTCTCTGGCCAAAGCCAGAGCAAGAAATATTCTGCTCCTCCATTAAGTTCTGAGGCAAATATAGGCTTTGATGCTTGTCCTGATACAGTTTTCAAGTTCTTGTTTTTGCAAAAGGTCCTGGATATAAGTATTTTGTTACCGACATGGTATCCTGTTATATCATATGAGGACATAACACAATTAGAAGGAACAGTTATTCCAAAGCCCAATAGCAAGCATATAGATACACATGTGAGTCCCAGTGATTTTCCTTTCCACCATTATACCCATGATTTTACCTTCAATGTAGCTCCAGATAAAACTGTTGATAACAGATATACCAATTTGTTAGCCAATAGAATAATTACTGTGGGAAAGAAAGGCAAGGAAACCACTGATACCATATTAATGGACTATATACATGTGGAATGGGAGTCAGGCCTAGGTGCTTCGAATGACGGAAATCCCTGTTCAGAACAAAACAAATTAGGAAATAGCTGCGGTTTTTTTACGGCAGGCCATAAAAGGCGTGATGTAATCTGGAACTGGCCTACCCTTGGAGATTGGGTACACGTTGAGGGGCTCTGGTTATGGGACCGTGGTCATCCTCCCGCAAGGACTGAAATACACCCTGCTCGATTGGTAGCAATAAGAAGAAAGCTTCCTGCAAACCTTATCGATAAATTGGATGGTAAATCAGATGTTTTTGCCACTAGGATCGATGTGTTTGCAAGCGGAGATGGGGGAGCTTTGAATAATAACTGGAAAGAAAAAGCAGGCTATGTAAGAGCAGTAAAAATGAGTGACAAGGATTATTCTTTTAGAGTAAAACATTTATTAAAACAACCTTCTCCCAATGCCATTA
The DNA here is from genome assembly GCA_012965625.1 of Flavobacteriales bacterium. Lineage (GTDB taxonomy): Bacteria > Bacteroidota > Bacteroidia > NORP154 > NORP154 > UWMA-0041. The sequence continues at coordinate 9,669 of DTSC01000202.1, forward strand.
TGAGGTTCAAGGTTGAAAAACATAAAGGAGATACTTATCTGGGCAAACCAGCTATCCGTTTATTTCCTAAGGGGGATAAAGAAAATCCTGACGCATTTGTTGAGGTCAATATACCATGGAAAAACCTAAGCGATACATTAGTATTTGCACGGACAATTTATCTTTATTGGGATGAGAACAATGGAATACCTTCTGATTTTAATATTCATAAATATAAAGTGACCCTGAATACTTTAAAGTTTAAAAAGAGAAAGGAGTGCTACAAGAAATCCAATTTCAGGGTTTTTTTAGGGGTTGAAGGGGAGTATTTGTTTTATAATGAATTTATTGATGTAGAGCAAGTGCTTGCTGATGGCATCGGCTCAACAAGGAAAAGGGTATGGGAAATAGATAAGGAGTTTTTTGTACATGTACCTGAAAAGGAATCCTTCAGGGTTTATATTGGGGGTTGGGAAGTTGATGGGATTGATTTGATCATGGGATCATTAATGGATCCTTACAGCCCTTGTAATTCAGATATAAAAGAATGGGTGAATGATAAGATGAGCATTGCTTCACCACTTAAGTTTCAAGGATGCTTAGATGACCATATTGGTGAATTACATGCCATCCACAAATCCTCTGACCTTAAAAAGATCAATCATTTTGAAGGCTGGTCTGATGGAAGAGAAGAGAGAGATTTTTGTCTTTGTAATACTGGCAAGCAGAATAAAATATTTAAGCTTGACTATACTATTGAAAGACTTGAGTAATTTTATGCATTAGCAAGTATAAGAATTCTGTGGAAGCATTTAATATAACGGTACTGGGGTCTGGATCTTCTATTCCTACCCTTTCCAGGAATTTGTCTGGTCAATTTTTAAATATAAGGGGAAAGTACTATTTGATAGATTGTGGTGAAGGCACCCAATTTCAGCTAATTAGATATAAGCTCAAATACCAAAAGATCAACCATATATTTATCAGCCATCTTCATGGAGATCATTATTTCGGACTAGTAGGTCTTTTATCAAGTATGCACCTATTAGGTAGATCGAAAGACTTAAATATCTATGGTCCTCCTGATTTGGAAGGAATAATTAATAGTCAAATCGGGAACCATAATAAAGGGCTTAATTTCAAGGTCTTATTCAAGGTGCTTGGTTTTGGTGGGCAGGAGATAATATTGGATAATAAGCACATCACTGTTGAAACGATAAAACTTAAACACAGGATTCCTTGTAATGGGTTCTTGATAAAGGAAAAAGCAAGGCCCAGGACGCTTAATCAAGACGCTATAGAGAAATATAATATCCCTATTTATGAAAGAGCAAATATTAAAAATGGGGCTGATTTTGTTATGGAATCAGGAGAAAAAGTTGAAAATGAAATAATGACATCTGCGCCGATTTCACCAAGGTCATATGCCTATTGTTCTGATACTGCTTATTATGAGGCTATAATAGAGCAAATTGCTGGGGTAGATCTCTTATACCATGAAGCAACTTTTATGAATGACAGGAAAGAGAGAGC
>DTSC01000203.1 GCA_012965625.1 Flavobacteriales bacterium
TTGTATCCAACCATCCGGCAACAGAATCAAAAGGACTCGTTCCAGGAAACCTATCCGCCCATGTAACAATGCGAACATCACCAAAATCTGGATTTGAAACATCATTGTTTAAATCTGTTCTTAGGTACCACCCTGTCAAATCAATTGTATCCGTACCTGAAGTGTTGTAAAGTTCTATGAATTCCCTTGTTTTTTGGCCATAAAACCCTGTTGGTCTTATATGAACTTCATTAATAACCAGACAGCCACTAATTTGCTGTATTGCTGGTTGTGAACTTTCATTGTCAAGACCGGTTCCTGCTAATAAAGGCTGTATCAATCCGAACAAAAGAAAATGGATCAATATGCATTTGCAAATATTCATGTCATGATATATATCGAAAAACCAAGCTTTACCATTGTTATTCCTTCATTACTTTAATAATAGCAGATAGACCTTTTCCCGTTCGCACTTCAATAAAATACAAACCAATATTACCGGGGATAAAAACATCTAATGCTGTAGCACTTTCCAAGAAGTTCTCTGACACAATTTTGCCTGTTATATCTCTAATAATTACAGCAAAGCTTTCATATTGTTTTCCTAAGTCAATATAAACTTTTCCAGAGGTTGGGTTAGGGCTAATCAGCAATGAAGCGTCAAAATAATTTGGCTTTACCATTAATGCCGTCACGCTATAACAAGCAGAAGTATCAACACATCCATTCTTTTGAACCTCAACTGCATAATTGCCAATTGCCGAAGGGGTAAAACTCTGATAAACCGCACCACTCACCGGTGCAAACCCATTGTTGCAATTCAACCACTGATAGGTGGCACTTGAATCATTCGCCGTTAATACAGAATCTGTTTGTGACACAGAAACATCAACCGTGTCTATGGTTAGATTTAAAGTAACGACAGAATCACAACCCGCTGTATTGATTAAGGTTGCCACATACGTTCCGCTAAGGGTATAGGTTAATCCATTCGCCACCCAATTATAAGAATCGCATGCCGTTTCATTTAGCACCACTGAAGAGGTACAGGTATAATACGTAGAAGTATCTGCATTTATACATGTCGTGACCTGAGTTAAAGGCTCAAAAGTTTTTACACCCATTATATCCTGTGTGTTTGCATAAGACATAATTGATTCGTTTGGAATTGTGACTACTACACTATAGGTATTGGTTGTGTCGGGCAAAGAGTCTTTTTCCAAACAACCAATATCACCTCTAAAACTTGTTTTGAGAATAAATGTATGAGACTGAAAGAAAATAAATGGAGGATTAGTCATGTGTCGTCCGGCGATGGATAAGGTGCTATCTGTATTTTCAAAAACATCAACTGCAGCATTATTCGTGCCGTCACTTTCTCCATACAATTTTGTCCATAAGAGCGTACCGGCACTATCCAGTTTGTAAAAATAAATATCCTGAAATCCAGACAAGTTGCTATAAGAATTAGTCAAGCCAGCAATTGCATAACCACCATCAAAAGTTTCTGTAAGACCAAACCCCTCTTCTGACGAAGCTTTATTAGGCTGGTATTTACCATGGGAGACTAACCATTTCACACTACCACTTGCATCTAATTTCATTGTAGCGGCATCGGCATCAATCGTTGGGGTTATTTGGGTTTTTATATGTCCTACGACAACATAACCCCCATCTGAACTTTCAATAATTCCTTCCGGTCCAAAATCAGCACCTGTATTATATATTTTTGACCAAAGTTTATCTCCATTAGCATCTACCCTAATAATATAAGGTGCCAGCATCCCCTGGGAAACGGTCCTGCTTAATATGGTAAAATCCCCATTTGAATGGCGAAGCAACCGCTTTGGAACCTCAAACACAGAATCCTGATACAGGGTAGTCCAAACCGTATCCCCGCTTCCATCTAAGTTCCAAAGAAAAAGATTGCCATTCGCTTCCCCCAGTATAGTAAATGTCCCATTTGGATTTTCAACCAAATCTTTTGCAATACTATAAATCAAATTGGTCGTATCTACTGCTTTCTTTGACCACTGAATTGTCCCAGCTGAATCGACTTTTACAACCAAGGCTTCCGTTGGGATGCCACTCAGAAAGCTCCCCCCTGTTGAACCTGAAAAAAGGAATCCTCCATCAGAAGTGCTTATCACATCACCCCCATCCTCTGAAGCTCCGAAATCATAATTTATTGATCCTATTTGCAATCCGTCTTTATCTGTTACTGTTAAGAGAACATCATTTTCGGAAGTATAGTAACTGCTCTGGCTGCATATCACATATCCATTATTGCCAATCTTGTCAAAAGATCGCACATAATGAGAGTTGGTTGAGTCCGGTTGCAACTCTGTATAATAAATGTTCTTCTGTGCAAAAGAAAAAGCAGTCAAGCAAAGAAACCCAAATAGAAAGTAATTTTTTTTCATCTTAATCAATTTTCTTTTTTCTTAATTTTTCGATCTGTTTTTCAATCTCCTCATCCTCTATTCGCGCAAAAAGCAGGCTTGGTTTTAACAGCTGGTGCCCCGCTTGTAAAATAGCTGGATCTCCTATCTGGACCCAAGACATCTGCCCTATATTTAACAACTCGCGAAGCTTGGCACAAGTACGTGGCAAAAAGGGGTCAAGCACAATAGTTAAATTAGCCGTTATTTGCAGTGCAACGCTCATTATTTCTTTAACCCCTTCTTCATCAGTTTTGATCAATTTCCATGGTTCGTTTTCGGCCAGAAACTGGTTCCCTGTTCTGGCTAAATCAATAGCATGCGCCAATGCTTCTCTGAATCGGTACTTTTCAACAGAATTGCTAACAGCTTCCCCTGTCTTGCTGATTGAGCTAAGCACATTTGAAAATCTTGATACGTCAGCATCTGGAACCTTTCCATCATAATATTTCTGGGCTAATACCAGGGTCCTGTTTACAAAATTTCCCAAAATTGCAACAAGCTCATTGTTGTTTCTTGCCTGAAAATCTTTCCAGGTAAATTCGCTGTCTTTGGTCTCAGGAGCAATTGAGCAAAGCACATAACGCAAAACATCTTGCTTGTTTGGCATGTCTTCCAAATACTCATTAAGCCAGACGGCCCAGTTTCTTGATGTTGACACTTTTTCGCCTTCAATATTTAAG
>DTSC01000204.1:0-2651 GCA_012965625.1 Flavobacteriales bacterium
TAATTTCTGATAATAAAACTAACCGGGATGTAGTTATTGTTTTTATGACTAATATTGAAGGAATGGGATCTTACATTTATCAGATCATTGTTGTAATTACACTTTTCTTTTCAGCTCAGGTCAACCAGCTCCTTGGTCAGGATACGACATTAATTGAACTATTCTTCTTAACCGACAAAAACACCCTGTCTTTAAATGAACAGGAAAAGCTGAGTAAGTATCTAAAAACATTTGAAGCAAAATCTCTTGGTGAGGTCCGAATTACAGCCTATTGCGATGATCGGGGTAGCTATGATCATAATATGCACTTATCAGAGAGAAGAGCTCACTACATCAAAGACTTGTTGGAAGGCTCAAATATTGAGGAAGACATTGTTACTAAATTGGAAGGAAAAGGAGAATTAGAAATTGACAGCTCTAAGCCCAATATAGCCCAACAAAGGACATCAAACAGAAGAGCCTCGATAGTTTTTTATTTTCTGGAAGATGAATCCCCTGTAAACACAAGTTTTAGTGATGATCTTAAGGTTGGAGACAAGATATTATTAGAAAATATCTTATTTGTAGGTGGGCGTCGCCAACTGTTGCCTGAGTCCTTTCCTGCACTTGAAAGCTTAGCTGCAACATTGCAGGAATTTTCAAAATACCAATTTGTAATCCAGGGACATGTATGTTGTAGTCCGCCCAACATAGATGGCGCTGACCAAGAGACAGGCCTGAATAACCTGTCATTGGTAAGGTCTAAGGTCATTTATGATTATCTGATTGATAATGGCATCTCTGCCAGTCGATTAACATATGAAGGATTAAAAGGTGATTACCCAACCGGAAATGGAGACAAATTTGACAGAAGGGTTGAATTAAAAATAAGTGCCATTCATTAGCGCATTATTATCTTCAGATAATAAGCAATTTCCCAAAAACCCCAATGCAATTGGGACTAGGGTTTAGCATACTTTGGTTGAGATAGTGCCATGAGGAAATTCGTATATTTGGAGGAAGGATCCTGTATGGAATATCAAAAGAAACAATTGTAAGGATGGCAGAGGTTTATATTAAAGAAAAGGGGGCTTTTATAAGTGCCGATGGACTTTATCGCTATTCTCTGTGGAGACTATGGGATACGTCAAAGCCGGCTGTGCTTTTCATTGGCCTTAATCCTTCCACGGCAGATGCCACAGATGATGATCCAACCATCCGCAGATGCCTTGGCTTTGCCAGGAGCTGGGGTTTCGGGAGCCTTTATATGGGCAACCTCTTTGCTTTTCGTGCCACCGACCCAATGGCGCTGTATGAGGCAGCGGACCCTGTTGGGCCTGATAATGACAAATGGCTCTTAGAACTATCTGCAAATTGCCAGAAGGCGGTCTTTGCATGGGGAGCAAAAGGACAGCTGATGGGCAGAGACAAAACGCTTACATCTGCTTTTCCGGAGGCTTACTGTATCAGGAGAACAAAAGAGGGACATCCCAGCCATCCCCTGTATCTTAAGGCTGATCTAAGGCTGATACGTTATTAGTTATAAACAGCTTTTGATTCTATAAGTACTTTTGATGTTCTCAATCTAGTTCACCTATAGAATAGCTGTTTTTCTACTTGTTCTTCATACCCAACTTATATAAAACCACTATACATTTACTGGATATGGTAGTCTTTAACACATCTAACCATGAACTTTCTCAACTTTCTCTTTTGTTTAGGTTTTAAGTGAATGTCGTGTGAATGAATAACCGTATAAATGTTTGAAACATGTGCATGTGTCTTATCTGATGTTACCTCGCTATTTGCACGAGTCCAGAAATCTGCAAAAGGCTCTTCAAGCCATTTCTTCTGCTCCCGGTCCCAATACTTTCCATGTTGGTAGCCTATCTGAACTTCACCTCCCTCAACCCTTCCAATTTGCTTTAAATTAAGCAGGTTCCCTTCCGCCCAAAGATCAATTTTGTTGTAATATCCCGAGATATTTAAGGGACTAAGTAATTGTTTTTCACTAATCAATTCCTTTAGTTCTTTTGGAGAGAACTTCCTCTCTCCATATACATTTATTTCCAAATTTACTTTCGGATATTTCGTTTCTGTTAAATAGGTAAAGTAATTTATCCAATCTTCAATGGTAGGGAGATTCCAACCTGCAGGGCATACAGAATCCAATTCTACCACGCTGTAATACCTGCCTTGTATTGAATACATATCCATATCCTTTTGGTTTAGGCTGATAGATTGTGGTGTAATATGATCTAAGTTTTTTTGCATCCAAATCGTACCATTGACATTGATGCTAGGGTATGTTTTATTATCCCTTTTGTCAATAAAGTGGTCAGTCTGCCCAAAGGCAATGCAGGGAATTAGGAAGAAAAAGAGTAGCAGTATTCTCATTTTTCAATCCTCTTTTTCTTTGAAAAGAAAGTTAAAGGGACTAATAGTAATAAGAAAAGAAATGTTTTAGTTAAAAGTCCAATCGCTGTTATAATTAATCCGATACCAATTAACCACCAGTAATTAAATTTCATACCCAAATATACAAAAAACCTGTTTGTTGGGAGGCTTATAAAAATGAACAAAACTGGACTGGCTATTTACATTTAATTACATCAAAGATTACACCCACTCTTCTCTGGTTATGGGCATTGATAAAATTGAGCTTGTTGATC
>DTSC01000204.1:2661-3100 GCA_012965625.1 Flavobacteriales bacterium
TGGATGCATCAGCACCATATTTTTCTTTTGCAAACTTCAAACACTGATGAAGTCTCAAATTAGGTCCCGTCATACCCGTAGTTGCTACAAATTTTGGATTAGGACAATGCTGTCCATAATTTTTTTGTTGGTGGAATGATTCCGTTGTAGTTGCACAACCAGCAAACACGAATACACCTAATCCTAATAATATCTTTTTCATGATAATTGGTTTTAAATCACCCAAATATACAAAATCCTGTTTGGGGAGAGCTTAGTCTTTCACTACCTTCTGAGAGTACACCTTTCCCTGCTCAGCCAAGACACAAACAAAGTAAATACCCGTAGCGGATTGCGAGATATCCAGTGTATTGGTTTTTGTAGTTAGCACCAGCCTGCCGTAGATGTCATAAACTGAGACAATACCTTCAACTCCTTCAATGGTTAGAATGCCTGTGTA
>DTSC01000205.1 GCA_012965625.1 Flavobacteriales bacterium
TTTGCAGCAACTTATACGGTAACAAATATAAATGATGCTGGTGCAGGAAGCTTTCGACAAGCGTTAATTGATGCCAACGCTACAGCAGGTTTAGATAATATTATTTTTGGAATTGGAGGTCTAGGACCCCATATCATTGCATTAATAAGCCCCCTTCCTGATATTTCTGATCTTGCTGGTGTTTTTATTGATGGTTACAGCCAGGCAGGTTCAATCGTAAATACAGTAGACATTTTTTCTATCTCTGTAGCCACACCTTTAAACTCCCAGCCAATGATAGTATTGAGGGGCAATGACAATATGAATGGTGTAATAGTTACTGGAAACAATACAACCATTCAAGGAATAATTTTTCAAAACTTTGGCATTAATAACGTCACAATCACCTCAGATGTTAAATTGCTTGGAAGATTAAATATGGTTCGTGGTTGCTGGTTTGAAATTCAAGAAGATGGCTTAGATTATGTGAGGTTATTGTTTGATGGAATATCTGATAACAAATGTTTTCAGGGAATTAATATCGGAGGTACCGATAATAGAATCGGTGATGGTACGCCTTCTGGCATTAACTGGATATCTGGACCTAGTGAATGGGGTACAGGCATTCAGTTTAATGGCGGTTCTGGTCAAATAATTCAAGGTAATTTAGTAGGGCCTACTAGAACTGGTAACAATAGCTGGTTTGCCATGGATTTTGGAGCTCATATGGACGCAAGTTTCACTAGCTCTAACGTCCTTATTGGAGGACCAAATATAGGAGAAGGCAATGTCTTTTCAGGCTGTTCGTCATTTGGATTCAGGATACAAAAGGATAATAATGTAACTATCCAAGGAAACATTTTTGGTGCTACCCCAACAGGTACAGCTGCACTATATAATGATGCTGGAGGTAACCCTATGGAAACTGGATCTTCCTGTACAGGTGGTGATAGTGGTGGTCAAACGGATGGCTTACATGTTAGAAATTGTACTGACTGCTTGATTGGAGGTGATAGAAATATTGGAACTGGTATGTTGGGTGAAGGTAATTTATGTTCAGGCAACACCCAATATGGTATGTGGATATTATACAACCCCTCTGCCTCCACCACAATATCTGGCAACATCTGCGGGCTCGACTTCCAGGGTGCGTATTTACTTTGCAATGATGGAAATAATGGGAACCCTCAATCTTATGGTATTTATGTGTCAAATACCAATTCCCCGGCTGGCGGTGCAACCATAGGAGGTAGCATTGAAAGCGAAGGCAATGTGTGCTCAGGAAATACTGAAGCAGGTATTTATTTTGAATCTACAGCCAACCCTGACTTCAATGTTATTGGAAACCGATGTGGATTACAACACAATGGTTTGGTTGTGGTTCCTGGAAGCAGTCAGAAATATGGAATATACATTAATGATAATGGATCTCAGAATATTGGCTCTGCAAATGCCGGAGAAGAAAATATTCTTTCAGGCAATCTGGATGCCGGTCTTGTACTATCTGGGGCAAATTGCACGAACAATAAGATTTATGGGAATTTGATTGGCCCTTCTGACTTCCCTTCCGTTCCAACGGGAAGTAGTCAGAATGAAGGTATTCTTATAGCAGCGGGTGCTTCAAATAACAAGATTGGACTAAATGTAGGGGAAGAAAATATTATTGCAGCGAACATTAGCAATGGAATTAGGATTACAGGAACAGGTACGACCGGAAACAAAATCGCAAAGAACTACATTGGTGTATCGACCAACTTCAACTTTGTATGGTCTCAGAATAACGATTGTGGAGTTAGGATAGAAGATGGTGCTTCTAACAATAAGATAGGGCAATATGGAACCATACTGAATGAAGATAATGTGATCACGTATAATGGCACCTATGGTGTTTATATTGACGGGACTACCAACAATTGTACTGGAAACCTAATTGCGGGGAACTATATTGGTGTAACAAATGCTCAGGCCAGTCTTCCTCAAAGCAATCAGGACTATGGCGTATATATCAATGGCGCAAGTGCCAATGAAATAGGTTCTCCACTTGACCCTAATTTCTTTAATGTTATTGCAGACAATGTTTCTGCTGGCATTCATTTAACAGGAGCGGGCAGCACAGGAAATTTAATCAGAAATAATTATGTCGGGTGCAATACTTCTCAATCCGCCATCGGCGGTTCGGTACAGCAAGATGGTATTGTTGCTGAATCAACAGCAAATGATAATTTTATAGGTGGTGCGTTGGCTAATAATGCTAATTATGTTGCATTTAACACAAGGTATGGAGTGTCTGTTACGCTATCCACAAACCATAATTTAATTTCCAGAACCCCTATTCACAACAATGGCACCCAAGGCATCTTTCTGACTCCTTTCGGATTTGGTCTGGGGGGTAATATAAATAATCCAGCCCCTGTAATCGACCCTGTACAATTAATTACAGGAACAGTCACAGGAACTGGTATCGCTGGGCAAACGGTAGAATTATTTCTGAGTGATATTGCTTGTGGGCAAAATGCCTTCACATATCTTGGCACTGCTACCGTTGACGGGGGAGGTAATTGGTCAATTTCTGGCTTGATACTAGCTCCCGGAGCGAATGGAGTAGCAACGCAGACCGATGGCTTAAATAACACTTCGGAATTTAGTAATTGCGAGTACATAGGCGTCATTACAGCGAATTTCAGCGCAAGCAATTCTAGTATTTGTATTGGTGATTGTATAAACTTTAGTGATCTAAGCTCAGGTATACCGATCAGCTGGACATGGACCTTTAGCGGTGCCAATACAACAAGTTCAGGCATTCAAAATCCAACAGGAATTTGTTACAATACAGCTGGATCCTATGATGTGGAATTAACAGTTTCAGATGGGGTAAACAACAATACATTAACAATGTCTAATTATATTACGGTTAATGCTCTTGATGATGCAAGTTTCAGCTATAGTGCTTCTTCATATTGCATTGATGATTTGGATCCAACCCCAATAATTACTGGCCTTACAGGAGGGACATTTTCAAGCTCCGGAGGATTGTCTATAAATGCTACAACTGGGGTCATTGATGTTTCTGCATCAACACCTGGTAATTATATTGTCGCCTATAA
>DTSC01000206.1 GCA_012965625.1 Flavobacteriales bacterium
CGGGCAGATAGCTTATGTACCTCTACATATTATGTTACAGTTACAGATCAAAATAGTTGTTCAACAATAGATACTGTTGTGATTCTAGGACCTGATGGTTTAACAAGCAGCATTGTTGATACTACTATGGTATCCTGTAGTGGAATATGTGATGGAGCTGCAACAGTCCGAGGATTTGGTGGCACACCACCCTACACATATTCATGGATCGATACTTCAACTGGTGTTATACTTGGACCAGGGCTAACAGATACTGTAATTACTGGTCTTTGTGCAGGATTCTATTATGCAGTAATTAAAGACACAAATAATTGCATTACAACTGTAGGGATCTTAATAACCGAACCATTACCATTAGTTCCATCCATCTGTACCGTCAATAATGTTAGTTGTAATTCTGTTTGCGATGGAAGCGCTATAGCATGTCCAGTTGGTGGTACTGAGCCATATTCTTACATATGGTCAGATCCATTTGCTCAAACCGATTCAATTGCGGATAGTTTATGTGCTGGAAATTATCAAATTTCGGTTACGGATGCCAATGGTTGTGTTGCAATAGATTCTCTCATTAATATTTCAGAACCAACATTGTTATCCTGTAGTTTTACTGATACAGGAATGACCGGTTGTGGTGTAGATAGTGCAATTGGTTATGCGGTAGTACAAGGTAATGGAGGCACCACCCCCTACCAATATTTATGGGACATATTAGTTCTAGGCTCTGAAGTGGATACGCTTGCAGACTCATTATTGGCCGGAACATATAATGTTACAGTGACTGACACCAATGGTTGTACCTCCGTTTGTGCAATAGCGATAACAGACACCTCTGATATGGCATCATCTATTACAGATTCAACAATGGTGTCATGCTTTGGATTATGCAATGGAGAAGCAATTGTAACGACCACTGGAAGCAGCCAGCCATACACCTATAATTGGTTTGACTCATTTAACATTGCAATTGGTGATACTGATTCCATTGCTAATAACTTGTGTGCAGGAATCTATAGGGTGATTGTAAGGTCAAACGCAAATTGTTTTAGATCAATTCCGGTTGAGATCACTGAACCTGACTTGCTTATAGCTACATTCATAGATACAATAAACATTCTATGTAACGCAGATTCAAATGGATCAATTACAGCAAGCATATCAGGGGGGACACAACCATACACCTATGCTTGGTCTGACACAACTGGCAGCCCTATTATTGATTCTGACCATATACTTGATTCTGTTCCAGCTGGAATTTATTGTGTGCTCGTAACTGATTCAATGGGTTGTACAGATAGTGCTTGTTATGTAATATCAGAACCTGATTTGCTTTCCGTTAGTATAACGAGTACTACTCAAACAACTTGTTCAAATACTTGTGATGGTATAAACGTCTCGACAGCAACAGGAGGCACTACCCCTTATACCTATTTGTGGCTGCCTGATTCAGCCAATAGTTCAACAGACAGCAACCTCTGTATGGGCACCTATATTGTAACATTAACTGATGCTAATAATTGTACTGCAGCAGATACCGCAGAGATATTAGCCATTATTTATATTGATGCAGAGGCAGGCCCAGACCAGCAAATATGTCAACCGGATTCTGTTACACTTATTGGTTCAGGTGGAGCTACATACCAATGGATCCATGATAGCCTATTGATCAGCACCGATTCTACTTTTACCACCACACCGGTGACAACTGGCAATAATGAATATATTTTGATTGTAAATGACAGTACTTGTTCTGATACAGATTCAGTGGCAATCTATGTTGTCCCAGTTGCTGTTGATGCGGGCCCAGATTTTACAATAAATGAAGGTGCTTGTGTTGTTCTATTGGGTTCTGCTACCAACGGAGCAACTTATTTATGGGAATCAGGCATCACATTGGATGATCCGAATATAGCAAACCCCGAAGCTTGTCCATTGGAAACAACCACATACTATCTTACAGCTACAAATGATTCTGGATGTATAGGGACCGACACAGTAATTATAATTGTAAAACCAGAGATACCTGATGGGTTTACACCAAATGACGATGGGAAAAATGATGTTTGGGAAATTGGTTTGTTAGAATTTTACCCTAATTCAGAGTTGCAGATTTACAATAGATGGGGAGAGATGATCTTCAATAGTCCTGAGGGAGACAGATATGCTACAAAGTTTGATGGCACTTTTAATGGCAAGAATCTACCCGTTGGAACATATTATTATGTCATAAAATTAAATGATGGTGAAACAGAGCCAATGACTGGTCCGATAACGATAATGAGATAAAAATGGAAAAATTAATTAAGCAGATTTTCATATTTGTATTACTTAGTATTTTGTTATTTGAAGCAAAAGCCCAGCAGCTACCTCAATACAGCCAGTACTTAATAAATGAATATGTATTGAATCCTGCCATAGGAGGGACAAAAGCCTATTATGAAACCAAATCTAATCACAGGTTTCAATGGGTTGGGATTACTGATGCCCCTAGAACATTTATTCTAAGCATGCATGGTCCTTTAAAGGCTGAGAACATGGGTGTTGGCGGATACCTATTCACGGACGTAACCGGGCCAACCAGTAGAGTTGGGGCCTATGGTTCTTACGCCTACCATGTTCAGCTTAATGAAACCATGAAACTATCAATGGGACTATTTGGAGGTATTGTACAGTATAATATTGATGGTTCAAAAATTACGCTTGTTGACAAAACAGATCCGCTTGGAAGCATGGGAATAGAATCTGTAATAATCCCAGATGCTGGCTTTGGTCTTTATTGGTACACTGAAGACTACTATTTAGGAGCTTCTGTTCCTCAGCTGCTTCAAAACAAACTAAAATTAAGTGACACTACTAATTTAACCGGAAAGCTAAATAGCCACTATTACGTTATGGGTGGATATAAATTTAAAATAGGGACTGATTTTGAAATTGAGCCATCCTTTTTAATGAAAATGGTAATTCCTGTGCCAATGCAATTTGATATTAGCAGTAAAGTGATTTATCAAAAAATGGTATGGGTTGGTGCATCCTATCGAACCTTTGATTCGATGTCCGCTCTTATAGGATATTCCTTCGAGGAAAAGATCTTGTTTGGTTATTCTTTTGATTTCACATTATCTGATTTAAAAAACTACAATTCTGGAACCCATGAAGTGATGCTGGGTTTACGCTTCGCCTCCAGCAAGAAAAAGAAAATCGAAAAAAAGGAAGAAGGCCTTTTTGAATAGCTGAATTTCCCCTTAAAATCCTTGAAAAAAATAAAATATTTTTCCTTACTTTGGGAAAGGTAAAGATTGCTTATTATGGACACTAGCGAAATATATTCCGGTATCATTGCAGATGTAAAAACCAATCGTTTTTTTAAAGGCAGCATAGAGGTTCAAAATGGGAAGATAATTAACGTGCTAGAAAAAGATGTGGATGAAGAACATTTCATCTTGCCTGGATTTATTGACGCCCATATTCATATAGAAAGCTCAATGCTGGTTCCATCTGAATTTGCCAGGTTAGCAGTAGTTCATGGGACTGTAGCAACAATTTCCGATCCTCATGAAATCGCCAATGTTATGGGGATCGATGGTGTGAGGTATATGATTAATAATGGAAATAAGGTCCCATTTAATTTTTATTTTGGAGCTCCATCTTGTGTGCCAGCGACAATATTTGAGACTGCCGGTGCAACAATTGATCTTGATCAAGTAAAAGAACTTTTGGCCATGAAGGAGATACGCTATTTGTCAGAAATGATGAATTTTCCAGGAGTTCTTCTCAAGGATGAAACAGTTATGAAAAAAATTCAGGCGGCAAAAGATCTTAATAAGGTAATTGATGGCCATGCTCCTGGGCTAAGAGGAGAAAATGCAAAAAAATATATTGAAGCGGGAATCAGTACTGATCATGAGTGTTTTACCAAAGAAGAGGCATTAGATAAACTCAAATATGGAATGAAAATTATAATTAGGGAAGGAAGTGCTGCAAAAAACTTTGATGCATTGATTAGCTTGTTAGATGAATACCCTGAAAAAATCATGTTTTGCTCAGATGATAAGCATCCAAATGAATTAGAAATAGGCCATATTAACTTATTGGCAAAAAGAGCTGTAGCCCAAGGAAGTGATGTTATGAATGTTATTAAGGCTTGTACCATTAATGTAGTAGATCATTACGGACTGGATGTCGGCCTTATACAAAAGGGTGACAATGCTGATTTTATCATTACTAAGGATCTAAAGAACTTTGAGGTCATGTCAACCTATATCAAAGGATCTTTGGTTGCCCAAAACGGCATTTCACTGATAAAAAGTGTTAAGGAAGTAGTGATCAACCAATTTAATTGCAATCCAATTATGACAACTGATATTGTAGTTAAGGCAGAGTCAAATAAAATACATGTAATTGAGGCCTATGATGGGCAATTGATCACGAATGATCTCATCTTAGATGCAAAAGAGATAGATGGGAATTTAGTAAGTGAGCCAGGCAATGACATCTTAAAACTGGTGGTTTTAAATCGGTATAGCCCCACCCCTCCTACAATGGCATTTGTCAGAAACTTTGGAATGAAAAAGGGTGCCATTGCTTCAAGTGTTGCCCATGACAGCCACAATATTATTGCAGTGGGTGCCAGTGATATAGAAATTGTAAATTCCATTAATTTATTGGTAGCATCCAAGGGTGGTATATCCCTAGTAAATGGAGAGCAGAAAGAGATATTGGAACTTCCTGTGGCGGGCCTTATGACTACTGATGATGGTTATAAAACCGGAAAAACATATGATCGAATGGATCAGATGGCCAAGGCTTTAGGATCAAAATTAAGCGCTCCTTATATGACCCTATCGTTTCTTGCATTATTGGTAATTCCAAAGTTAAAGCTCAGTGATAAGGGACTGTTTGATGGTGAAAAATTTCAGTTTACATCCTTATATGTTGACTAATTTATACAAATAAATTCGCTATATTAAAGCTGAAAATTAAAAGAAACAAATGCATAGAAACAAAATAATAGTAGTATTAATTCTTGCCGTCTGCATTCTAGGTTGTAGCCCAGAATCAAATCAAGAGAAGATATATCAAAAGGGCTATATTGACAATAACGGAAAATTAGCACTTGTATCAGAATATGAATACACGGGTGATTTTAGCCAAGGACTTGCCATTGCAGTTAAAAGTGAAAAAAGAGGATTTATTGATAAGTCAGGTGCCTGGGCTATTGAGCCAAAATTTGAAATTGTTGGAGATTTCAAGGAAGGAGCTGCCTGGGTTTTATTATTGGGCAAAAGAGGCTACATTGACATGGGAGGAAATACAATTATTGATTTAGAGTATGATTTTGTTGAATCCTTTAGCGATGGAATGGCAAGGGTAATGAAGAATGGTGAACAATGGGGATACATCAACCGAATGGGTAATTTGCAAATCTTGCCAAAATTTAACATTTGTGGAGATTTCAAGGAAGGCTTTGCTATGGTAAAAGAAAGTGGCCTTTATGGGTTTATTAATAAAAATGGAGATTTTGCCATACCAGCCAAATACCAACAAGCAGACTACTTTAAGGAAGGGCTTGCCCGAATTAAGATAGATGACAAATTTGGATTCATAAACTATGATGACAGTTTAGTCATTTCAGCAAAATTTGATCTCGCCGAAAATTTCAGTGAAGGCTTAGCACTGGTTCGACAAGGAACTAAGTTTGGTTATATAGGAAAATCTGGAAACATTGATATAGACCTTTTATATGAAAATGCTGAATCTTTTAATAATGGACTAGCACGAGTGATGCAGAATGAAGCCATCTTTTATATTACACCGAAGGGAAAAAAGGCTTTTGATTTTAATTACGAATTTGGAGGCAACTTTCATGAAGACCTGGCGTGGGTATTAAAAGAGAATAGGTTTGGCTATATCAACAAAGAGGGCCAACTGACTATTCCATTAAAATTTAAAGAGGCTGGCGATTTCCATGAAAATATGGCAAAAGTATCATTTTACCAGGAAGAATTATAACAATTAATTCTGGTTGACAAGACAATGCCATGGCAATTAATCCTTGATAAAATTGGAGTCCAGTGGCAGGCCCTAATAAGCTTTAAATGAAGATCACATGAAATGAAAATGCCTATTGTGAAAATTTTACGGTTTAAGGAAACATTAGTAAGGATAATCTCGTAGTAAATTGTACTTAATTAAGTGGATACATCAATAGAAGATTTTTAATACTGAAACAATAATAATATATTTATTTCTCATCACAAACCCAATTGCACTATGACAAAATCATTATACCTCAAACCCCTTCTTGTATTTTACCTCTATTTATCAGGAATGTTTCTATTGAATGCTCAAGTTTATCACGGAAGCGAGGCAAATGACATTCTATCAGGTACGGACATTGTTAAAATAGATCCTAAGTCACAAATGCCTGATTACTTTAAATTCAGAGAAGGAGAAGAATTGCCTATGAGTAAATTCCAAAATTGGTTAATTGACAGGCTAAACTTACAAAAAGATTTAAAACTCAAACTAATTAAAACAGAAGTTGATAAATTAGGCTTTGTCCATTATCGTTATCAACAGTATTTTAAAAAAATACCACTAGAATGGACCCATTTTTTTGTACATGTTAAAAATGACAAAGTGCATTCTGCGAATGGGAAGATTTACAATAATTTAGTTCTAAAAATCAATCCGAGAAATACTGAAGCACAGGCAATAAGCAGTGCCCTTATGCACGTCAATGCTATTAAATACAAATGGGAAATCCAAGAGGAAGAAGAATTACTAAAGTTGGAAAGTGGAAATCCAAGTGCTACGTATTATCCCAAGGGAGAAATGACCTATATTGCTCCAAATGGGGGCAGTAACTTCTTTCTTGCCTACAAATTTGACATCTACGCCCAGGAACCGCTTTCCAGGGCTTTTGTTTATATAGATGCCATTAACGGTTCTGTGATATTTGAACAGAATCGGATCCACAACGATGAAGTTGGATCAGCCGTTACCAAATATAGTGGCACACAAACCATTATGACTACCTATAATGGATCCACCTATGTATTGCAGGAAACTGGAAGAGGAAATGGCATTGAAACATACGATATGAATACAGGCACAAATTATGGTGCGGCGGTAGACTTTACTGATACTGACAATTTCTGGAATAATGTAAATGCCCAACAAGATGAAGCAGCAACAGATGCACATTGGGGAGCAGAAATGAGCTACGACTACTTCCTTGTAAAATACGGCAGAAACAGTATAGATGACAATGGATTTAAAATAAAAAACTACGTCCACTTTTATGTTAACTATTTAAATGCTTTTTGGGATGGACAGCGATTAACATATGGCGATGGCAATGGAAGCCCAAAAGGGCCTTACCAGTCTTTAGACATCTGTGGACATGAATTTGCTCATGGTCTTACTGAATATACGGCAGGCTTGGTATATTTTAACGAACCTGGAGCTCTAAATGAATCTTTTAGTGATATTTTTGGAACATGTATAGAGTTTTATGGGAAACCCCTTGTAGCCAATTGGTTGATTGGAGAAGACCGAGGTGCAGCTTCCAGGTCGTTGGAAGATCCAAAATTATATGGCCAGCCAGATACATATTTGGGCATCAATTGGTATACCGGTTCTGGTGATAATGGTGGGGTCCATTATAATAGCGGTGTCCAGAATTATTGGTTCTACCTTTCATCTGAAGGTGGCAGCGGTGTAAATGATAATATTGATGCTTATACTGTAACTGGAATTGGTATTGATAGTGCATCAAGTATTGCCTACAGAAACCTTACTGTTTATTTAGGGCCAAATACTAGCTACAGTGATGCCCGATTTTATTCCATCATTTCAGCTGCTGATTTATATGGCGATTGCAGCCCAGCGGTAGAGACCATAACAAATGCATGGCATGCTGTAGGCGTTGGAGGCCCATTTAGCTCGTCGGTTTCTGTAGATTTTTCAGCCCCATTAACTAGCTCGTGCAACCCACCTTTTACTGTTCAGTTTACAAACCTAAGCTCAAATGGCAATACTTTTAATTGGGATTTTGGCGACGGCAATACAGACACTTTATTATCTCCCTCACATACCTATAATAGTTACGGTGCATTTACAGTTACCCTAACAGCTGATGGTGGTATATGTGGCATAGACAGTGCAACCTTTATTGGCTATATTACAATTGATTCCACATTAAACTGCAATACGACATTACCGAGCACAGACGGAGGAACTGATATACAAACAGGATGTGCCGGCACTCTATATGACAATGGAGGACCTAATTACACATATCTAAATAATGTTTCAAGTTCAACTACCATCTCACCAACAGGAGCAACAAGTGTGATGATTATTACGGTCTATTTTGATATTGAAGAGGGCAGTGGAGGTTCACCGCCCTGCGATTATGATTATGTTGAATTTTTTGATGGGCCCAACACACTCTCTCCATCATTGGGACAATATTGCAACACAACAGGACCACCTGACACTATAATTTCTTCAGGAGGATCTCTGACTGTGTTAATGAGTGGTGATGCATATGTGCAACAAAACGGATTTGAAATGCAATGGACTTGTACTGTAGATACTAGTGGTCCAAAGCCTATTTCTGCATTTACAGTAAGTGATACAGTTAGCTGCAGTGGGATAATTGAATTTACAGATACATCTTTGAATAACCCTACCACTTGGAATTGGGACTTCGGAGATTTGACAACATCAACTCAACAAAACCCTTCTCATTCATATGCAAACAATGGAATATATACAGTCTCCCTAATAGCTTCCAATAATAATGGGTCAGATACCCTAATAAAATCTGCATATATTAATATCTCAAAACTTACCGCACCATCCGCAACATCAGCATCTCGATGTGGTGATGGAACCTTAACATTAACCGCAACAGGATCGGGTGGAACGATCTACTGGTATG
This sequence comes from Flavobacteriales bacterium, assembly GCA_012965625.1. GTDB lineage: Bacteria > Bacteroidota > Bacteroidia > NORP154 > NORP154 > UWMA-0041. Next base: position 8,948 of record DTSC01000206.1, read on the forward strand.
GAGACTCTTCTTTAAATAATTTTTTAGATACAGGAGACAATTATCTCACTAATGTAATATCCAGTACGACAAACTATTATGCTTCTGAAACAATAAGGCCAGCTTCTCAACAAATGGGACCTGCTGATACCTTAATAGGAAGTGGCAATTTTTTATCAAACGCAAGTAACAAAATGGTTTTTAATGTTTACAAGGCAATTACCCTGAATTCAGTAAAAGTGTATTCTACACAATTAGGGTTTGTAACATTTGAGCTTAGGGATTCAAATGCAACTTTAATTGACAGCAGAAACCTGATAGTAGCTGATGGAGAAAACACCATTTCCCTAAACTTTGATATTTTGGTTGGCAACAACTACCAATTAGGTGTGGCAACAGCATGGGATTTGTATTCAAATTCTAGTGGTGTCTCATATCCATATACGATTTTAGATCTTGCTAGTATAACTGGAAACAACTTGGCTGATCCAAATCAATATTTTTACTTTTATGATTGGAATGTTCAGGAATTGGGATGCCAAAGCGAACCGGCAATTGCTACTGCAACTATTTTAGAAAATCCATCAGCTACTATTGATTCTATAAATAATGTAAGCTGTTTTGGGTTGTGCAATGGCAGTGCATTTGCTGCTGCTTCAGGAGGTACATTGCCTTATACATTTGAATGGTCAAACGCAGCACTTGGAACTCAAGCGGATAGTTTATGTGATGGAACCTATTATGTTACTGTGACGGACGGAATGGGATGTACTGGAGATACACTTGCTACAATAATTGATGGTGACACAGTAAGTGTTTCAACTAATAGTGTAGATGCCAATTGTGGAGCATCAGATGGTCAGGCTTCAGCGAATCCCACTGGGGGCAATAGCCCCTATAGCTACCTATGGGATTCTGGATCAGGGAATCAAACGACACAGACAGCTATTGGGCTTTCGGCAGGAACTTACAATGTAACTGTAAGTGATTCAAATGGGTGTTCTGGTATTGGAACTACTGTTGTAAATAATTCCACGATGAACTTAACCGTTGATTTTACTATAGATGCAAGCTGCTATCAAACAATGGATGGTAGTGCAGGCATCTTGGTTACAGGGGGAGCCATACCATATACATATTCATGGTCCCCTGGTTCTGATACAAGTGCCATTGCAACTGGTTTATCAGCCCAGGCTTATACTGTTACTGTTGTTGATTCCCTTGGATGTACCGTTGACACATCAGTGACCATCAATGAACCAGCGGAGATACTACTAAGCCTTACAGCAACAGATGAAAATTGCATTTCAGCATGCAATGGTGAGGCAAATGTAAATGCGGTAAATGGTTTTGCACCACTTACATATGCATGGGATGATCCCGGTTTTCAATCTGATACTACGGCATATAATCTATGCTCAGGACCGTATAATGTAACGGTTACAGATTCAACTGGTTGTATCGCATCAGGCGGAATCTCAATTGGAACAGGTAGTGGGATTACTGCATCATTGAATTCTCTCACTAATACTATGTGTGGATTATGTAATGGGGATGCTACTGTAGATATCAATAATGGAATAGCTCCATTTACCTACCAATGGGGTGCGGGAACTGGAAATCAAACAAGTGCTACTGCATCTGGTTTATGTGAAGGAACGTATACTGTAATAGTGAGTGATTCATTGGGATGTGCTGATTCGTTGTCAGCAGAAATATTGGAAACCGGGGGAATATTCGCTTCAATTGATTTAACACAAAGTTCAGATATTACATGTTTTGGACTAACTGATGGTATTGCATCAGTAATTGCATCAGGAGGATCACCACCATATGCCTATTTATGGTCCGACCCAGGAGCACAAACAACAGCCACTGCAACAGGCCTTGCTGCTGGGCAATTTACTGTAATAGTATCAGATTCTGTTGGTTGTACAGCAAACACCTACATTGACATTTCTGAACCTGCAGAATTGAGCAGTTCCACTTCTGGCACTGACGCAAGTTGTCAGGGTCTGTGCGATGGTTTTGTTAGCGCCGCCGGATCAGGTGGCACAGGGCTATATACATATAATTGGAATACATCACCCCCCCAAAATACATCAGTTGCTACAGGATTGTGCAATGGAATGTATTTAGTAACAATCACGGATAATAATGGATGTTTTGTAACCAATGGAATAAATATTATTGAGCCTCCTTCAATTATTGATACCACCACAATTAATAATGCTACCTGCAATGGGGTGTGTAATGGGATAGCTAAAGTTTATCCCAATATAAATTCATATACTTATGTATGGGATGACCCCTTAAACCAAACAGAAAGAATTGCTACTGGTTTATGTGCTGGGACTTTTACGGTTACTGTTACAGACAGCTTAGGATGTATAGCTACAGAAAGTGTAATAATTACAGAACCTCCTTCTATTACTCTTACCATGAACAGTCTAGATGCTACTTGTGGAGGTTCAGATGGCCAGGCAATTGTTAATGCAAGCAATGGCATAGGAGCATATACCTATAATTGGGATGATCCGGGATCACAAACCAGTGATACAGCAATTGTGCTTTTTGCAGGACTATATAACGTAATCGTGACTGATGCTAGCAACTGCAGTGTCACAGATTCTGTCTTTGTAAACAATTCAGTGCCTATCTTAACTATATTAGATTCGTCAGATGCAACATGTTTTGGATATTCTGATGGTTCCGGAAGCGTTAGTGCAATAGGAGGCACCTTACCATATACATACCTGTGGAGTACAAATCCTATACAAACAGATACTATGGCAACAGGCTTGCCCACTGGTTCATATGTGGTAATAGTAACGGATGGAATAGGTTGCCAAGCAACGGTTACTATCAATATTGGTGAGCCAACAGAACTTATTGACACAATAAGTGTAAGCAACATATTATGTAATAGCATATGTATTGGTTCAGCAACAATTTCATCATCCGGAGGAAGCGGAGCATACACTTATCTCTGGGATGACCTAAACAACCAAACAACTGCTACTGCTACTGGTTTATGTGCAGGATCTTATAATATTATTGTTGCGGATTCAAATGGGTGTACACTTTTAGACAGTACAATAATTTCTGAACCTAGTCAATTAACTGCTAGTCTAACAGGATCAAACACCTCTTGTTATGACTTATGCGATGGAACTGCAATGGCTAATACATCTGGAGGAGTAGCTCCTTACCAATATCTTTGGGACGACTCTCTCTCTCAGACTACTGCCAACGCCAGTATGCTTTGCCCTGGGACCTATAATATTGTTATTACAGATGATAATGGATGCGTATTAAATGCAAGCAGGTCTATCAATGAACCTAATCCAATTAGTTTGGGAACTACTACAATAAATACTAGTTGTTTTGGTTTTTGTGATGGACAAGGTACTGTGACAGCTTCAGGAGGAACTATTCCTTATACATATGCATGGAACGATCCTTATGGCCAATCAAAAGTTACTGCAGAGGATCTTTGTGCCGGCACCTACACCGTAATTGTAAAGGATAACAATAATTGTTCGGACAGTGTAATTGCCACAATTACAGAACCCTTGGACATCACAGCATCAACAACTGGATCAGCAACCTCTTGTTATGGAGCTTGTGATGGATATGCAACAGTTTCATCATCTGGAGGTAGTGGCACACACACATATCTCTGGGATGATATCAACACCCAGACCAGTGGAACAGCTACTGGCTTGTGTGTAGGATTGTATACTGTTATCATTACGGACTCAAATGATTGCTCAAAAACGAAATATTATGATGTAACGCAACCTGCAGCCATAATTCCATCTTTTACCTCTACATTAGTAAGTTGCTATGGAAATTGTGATGGCACTGTATCAGCAGCAAATTCTGGTGGTATAGGTCCTTTAACTTACCTTTGGAACGACCCAGGGGCACAAACAAACAACATCGCCATTGGTTTATGCCGGGGAAGTATCGGAGTAATTATAACAGATAGCACAGGTTGTATTGGTCAAGACTCTACGACAATTGCAGAACCTGATTCCTTATCATTCAGCTCCACAATCAGCAATGTAACATGTAATGGTCAAAATGATGGAGCTATTAATTTAAATGTAAGTGGTGGAACTACTCCTTATTCTTATGCATGGAGTACCAATGACAGTACCCAGAGCATTGGTGGATTATCTGCTGGGAGTTATTCAATATTGATTACAGATGTAAACAATTGCCAGGATTCAAGTTCATTTACCGTTACAGAACCAAACTTGCTGGCCTTAAATAATTCAAGTATCCCTGTTTCTTGTTATGGCGGTAATGATGGAAGTATAGACATATCCGTTTTGGGTGGTACTGCTCCTTTTTCATTTGCTTGGTCCACTAATGATTCAACAGAAGACTTGTCTGGTATTTCTGCAGGATTATATTCTGTATTGGTTACAGACGCCAATAACTGTACAACATCAGATTCTATAAGTATAACGGAACCAGACAGCCTAGTACTAGGTACATCCTCAACCCTTGTAGAGTGCAATGGAGATTCAAGTGGAACAGCTACAGTAGCAGTTAGTGGTGGTACACCACCATATACATATACTTGGAACGACCCAAATTCCCAAACTACATCTACAGCCATTAACTTATTGGCAGGCAATTACGCAGCTACTGTAACTGATTTAAATGGATGTTTACAGGTGGAATCGATAACCTTATTTGAACCTGATCCTATTTCTTTCATTAGTATCACTACAGATCCAAGTTGTTCAGGTTTATGTGACGGAGACGCCAGTGTCCAGACTATTGGAGGCTTTGCACCTTATACCTATATGTGGGATGATCCTGGAATGCAATCAAATGCAACAGCAACCGGATTGTGTTCAGGAACTTATCACATATCAGTTTCAGATGCAAATGGATGCATTGTCTCTGACTCAATCAGCCTATTTGAACCTGACCCAGTCACTTTCATAAGCTCATCTACTGATCCAAACTGTTTTAATGGATGTGATGGTGAGGCCACTATTCAGGCTATCGGAGGCATAACACCATATACTTTTGTTTGGGATGACCCTGGAATGCAAACAAATGCAACAGCTACAGGATTGTGCTCTGGCATTTACAATATAACCATTTCAGATGCTAATGGTTGTGATACGGCTACATCAGAAACATTGAACGAACCAAATGAACTATTGTTAAGCGCTGTTGCAGCGGGAGAATCTGGGATAGGTGCAAATGATGGTACTGTAGACCTAACCATAAGTGGTGGAACCTCTCCCTATTCCTATGCATGGTCAAATGCAGCAGCAACAGAAGACCTCTCAGGATTAAGTACTGGTACCTTCACAGTAACAGTTACAGACAATGCCGGATGTTTTGATACCTTAAGCATATTTGTCTCTCAACTTGTTGGCATAATAGCCAATCAAAACCCAGAGATTGAAATTAATGTCTTTCCCAATCCTTCACAGGGAAAATTCTTACTTACTGCAATAGTACCCACTGATGAAAGTTGCACGATAATACTAATGGATTTAAAAGGAAAACTTCTATTTGAAGAGGACGTGCGGATAATCAATGGGATATATTACAAACAATTTAGCTTGGGTGATATCGCAACAGGAATTTATACCCTTCAGATTTATGTTGGAGACAAAATTTTCAGCAAGCGAATATTGGTAGAATAAGGGTGTGTTACAAATGAAGCAGCGCTTTTTTAAATGCAACTGGAAGTCCATCTGCATTTGAACCACCTGCTGTAGCAAAGAATGGCTGACCTCCTCCTCCTCCTTTAATTTCAGAAGCAATTTCTCGTATTATTTCTGCAGCATTTAGAGATCGGGACTCAATCAGGCTTTCTGAAATAGCCAATGCAAGGAACACTTTTCCTTCATCTTCACCACCAAGCATAATAAATGCATTGTCGATCTCTTTTCTTAACTGTAGTGCTATATTTTTTAAAGAGTCGGCATCAAGTCCGGAAATCTTTTCAGCAATGGTGTTCACACCATCAGTGGCAGTAATTTTATCTTTTAAATCCTCTCTAAGGATAGCAGAATATTTTTGCACAAGTTTGTTTAAGTACTTGTTTAAATTACTATTTAATGATAAATATGCCTGAATTCTCTCTTCCAAGTCTTTTTCATTTAATCCACCACTCAACAAATCTTTTTTAAATTTCAATTGTTCTGGTATTTTTAAATCATCTATATGGCCCAGCACCTTTCTAGCCAATGCAATTTTGTCCTTAAGCTGGCTTGAAGTGATTTCATTAACACTATCTTCCATCTCAATTTCAATCCCATATTTAGTAGCAGCTTGAATATCTGCCAATAATTTTTCCATCATGATTTTTTGGTTGTCTATTGTAGACAGTGCCTTTTCTGCAGTTACTGCCTCAATTCTCCTAACCCCTGCAGCAATGCTAGATTCACTTATTATTTTGAATGCTTCAATCTGTTTTGTTTCTTCGACATGAGTACCTCCACATAATTCTATTGAATATTCTTCACTGAATATAACCACTCTCACAATATCTCCATACTTTTCACCAAACAAAGCCATAGCTCCCATATTTTTGGCGTCTTCAATGGGCACCACCTTAGTTTCCAACACAATATTTTCTTTTATTTTTTCATTAACCAAATGCTCTATTTCTTTAAGTTCCTTCACTCCGACTTTTTCAAAATGCGAAAAATCAAATCTTAAATAATCTGGGTGCACCAAAGAACCTTTTTGTTCCACATGCAATCCCAGCACCTCTCTAAGCGCTGCATGCATCAGATGTGTAGCTGAATGATTTTTCTCTGTTAATCTTCTTCTTGAAAGATCAATCTTTGCTAGAAATGATGCACTTAGATCCAATGGAAGATCTTTTACCATATGAATCCAAAGATTATTTTCTTTCTGAGTATCTAAAACCTCTATCTTCTCATCAGCTGATTGTATCAAGCCAGAGTCACCAACCTGCCCACCACTTTCTGCATAAAAAGGGGTTCTATCAAACAGCAAATGATATGTGGCGAGCCCTTTTGATATCACCTTTCGATATTTTAGAATTTTAACCTCAGCTTCATTCATTTCATAGCCGACAAAAGCAGGCTTTTCACCTTTATGAACAACAACCCAATCTTCCATTTCCATCTCTCCATCTTTCCTTGCTCTTGTCTTTTGCTTCTCCATTTCAACAGCAAACCCTTCAAGGTCTACTTCCAATGATTTTTCAGATGCAATTAATTGAGTTAAATCAACAGGAAAGCCAAATGTATCATAAAGCTCAAATGCAAATTTTCCACTGATTGCAGTATTGACATCAACCAATTTTTTCATTCCTTTTTCTAGTGTTCTCAAGAAAGATAGTTCTTCATCCTTAATTACTTTAGTAATAAGCTTTTGTTGGGAAATTAATTCAGGAAATTGACTTCCAAGCTGCTCCACCAGTACAGGAACCAATTGATAAATAAAAGGATGCTTTAACTCCAAAAAACTGTAGCCATATCTAACTGCTCTTCTAAGTATTCTTCTAATAACATATCCAGCGCCCTCTCGAAAAGGAAGTTGGCCATCTGCAATTGAAAAGGAAACAGCACGTAAATGATCGGCAATAACCCGAATTGCAATATCTGTCTTTTCATCAGCCCCATATACATTATTGCAATGTTTTTCCAGTTCTTTTATTACAGGCTGAAATATGTCCGTGTCATAATTAGACTTTTTACCTTGCAACACCATACATAAACGTTCGAAGCCCATTCCAGTATCTATATGTTTTTCAGGCAATGGTTCTAGTTTACCATTGGACAACCTACTATATTCAATAAAAACAAGATTCCAAATTTCTATCACTTCTGGATGGCCAATGTTAACAAGAGTTTTCCCATCTATAGCTGCCCTTTCTTTCTCTTCCCTTAAATCAACATGAATTTCCGAGCAAGGGCCACAAGGACCAATATCGCCCATCTCCCAAAAATTATCTTTTCTATCAAATGGCAGAATCCTCTTGGTTGATATGTGCTTCTTCCAGTAATCAATTGCTTCGGCATCACTGCCTAGCCCAGCTTTTGCATCACCCCCAAAAACAGTTACATACAATCGCTCTTTGTCCACTCCATAAACATCTACCAACAATTCCCAAGCCCAGTTAATAGCATCCTTTTTAAAGTAATCTCCAAAAGACCAATTGCCCAACATTTCAAACATTGTGTGATGGTAAGTATCCACACCCACTTCATCCAAATCATTGTGTTTTCCTGAAACTCTAAGACATTTTTGGGTATCAGCAACTCTTTTATTACTTGGCTTTATATTTCCCAAAAAAACATCCTTAAACTGATTCATGCCTGCATTAGTAAACATCAAAGTAGGATCATCCTTTACCACCATAGAAGAAGAGGGCACTATTTTATGGCCTTTATTCCCAAAAAAGTCCAAAAATGTATTCCTAATTTTTTTCGAGTCCATAGCGGTTATTCTATCTTAGAAAATTTCATGATCCTTTTCAATGCAGGTATTGCAAATTTAGCTTATTATTAGTACTTTTGTGCCCGATTATTCATGCGATTATAGTACGATCGATGTCAGAAATAAAATACATATATAACAAGAGCACTCTATCCTATGAAAGGCTAGAGCAGCGGTTCTTGGATAAGCTTAAAAGGGTTTTCTCCTATGTTATTGTAGGTGGATTATTTGCGGCTATATTCATTGCCCTGACCTATACAGTTTTTGATTCTCCAAAAGAAAAAGTGCTGAAACGAGAAAACTCAGAATTGACGCTTCAGTATGAGATCCTAAACAACAGATCTGATCAAATTGCCAAGGTGCTGGTCGACCTACAAGAAAGGGACGACAATATTTACCGTGTGATTTTTGAAGCAGAACCGATTCCTAATGAAATCAGGGAAGCCGGATTTGGCGGTATCAATCGCTACAAGGACCTTCAGGGATTTAAGCATAGTGCATTAATGACTGAAACCACAAAAATCCTTGACAAGTTGTCAAAGCAGCTATACATACAATCGAAATCATTGGATTATGTTTTTGATATGGCCAAGAACAAATCTGAAATGTTAGCAGCAATTCCAGCAATTCAACCCATTTCTAATCAGAACTTAACAAGGGTTGCTTCTGGTTTTGGAAGCAGAATCCACCCTATTTATAAAACCAAAAAGCTACACACTGGAATGGATTTCACCGCGCCTAAAGGAACTGAAATATATACTACTGGCAATGGAGTAATTTCAGAAGCAAAGTATTCAAAAAGAGGCTATGGAAATCACGTGGTTATTGATCACGGCTATGGCTATCACACCCTTTATGCACATATGAAAAACCTGATTGTCAGGATAGGACAAAAAGTAAAAAGAGGTGAAGTAATTGGTTTTGTTGGCAACTCTGGTTCTTCAGTTGGACCACATTTACATTATGAAGTAATTAAGAAGGGTGTAAAAATCAATCCTATTAATTTTTACTACAACGACCTCTCCCCTGAGGAATACGAAAAAATGATTGAGATCTCTTCAAGAGCCAATCAATCATTTGATTAAAGCTCATTACACCTTTAGTGTTCACCAGATATATAATAATTTGGTGGTCTTTACATATTGCATTGAGTTTTTCATATCTTTGTTCTGAAGCACAACCTCTTGAACTACACACTTATTTGCAATGCCATATAAAGAGAAGGTCACGGTAAAATTATACTATTCCATTGGAGAGGTCTCAACAATGTTCGACGTTAGGCCCTCCCTTATAAGGTTCTGGGAAAAGCAGTTTGATATCATCAAACCCAAGAAAAACAAAAAGGGAAATCGTCTTTTTACCCAGGAGGATGTCGACAACTTTTACATCATATTTCATTTAGTAAAAGAATGTGGATATACTCTGGATGGTGCCAAACAAAAACTCAAAGACAGTAAAAGTGGCGTTGAATCCAATGTTGAGGTAGTAAAGTCACTAAACAAAATGAAGCTTTTTCTTCTTGAGCTTAAAAAGGATCTGTAATTTGAAGGCCAAAAGCTGAATATTAATTAGTAATAAGCTGCACTTCTAAGGTAATTCCGTACGTAATCATCAACTCCTTCTTCCAAGGTATAGAATTCTTCGACATATCCTATGTTCCTCAATTTGTCAATATTTGCCTCAGTGAAATACTGGTATTTCTCCCGAATATCTTCAGGGGTATCCTTAAATGCAATCTTCACATTTTTATCCATCCCCTTGAAGGTATTATCTGCAAGATCTAAAAAGGACCTTGCCTGACCAGTTCCCAAATTATAAATGCCCGAATCTTTCCTATGATGCATTAGAAAATAGCAAACGCTGATTGTATCCTTAACATAAACAAAATCCCTTAGCTGCTTGCCATCTTCAAATTTAGGGTTGTGTGACCTAAATAATTCCACCTTCCCAGTTTCATTAATCTGATTAAATGCATGTAGAATCACAGAAGCCATCCTTCCTTTATGATATTCGTTAGGGCCATAAACGTTAAAAAACTTCAGACCTGCCCAGAAATAGGGCTTTTTGTCTTGTTGAAGAGCCCATATATCAAAATCATTTTTGGAATTCCCATATGGATTCAAAGGCTTTAGTTTATCAACAAGGTTGTGATCGTCAATATAGCCCAATTCACCCAGGCCATAAGTAGCGGCAGAAGAAGCATAAACCAAAGGAAGTCCATAGGCAACACAGCGCTTCCATATTTCCTTGGTATAATTCAAATTAAGCTTATCAAATAATGCTACATCAAATTCGGTAGTGTCTGTTCGTGCACCTATGTGAAAAACAAACTGAATCAATTCATGGTTCGTATCTAGCCAGTCAAAAAATTTATCTCTATGGACTTTGGAAGAAAACCTTTTCTTTTCTATATTCTTGTTTTTATCCAAACTACGAAAATCATCGACAAGTACTATATCATAATAACCTTCTTCATTCAGCTTTTGAACCAAACAACTACCAATAAAACCTGCTGCTCCTGTTACTATTATCATTTACAATATAAATATACTCCTACTGCATTAATAATAAGCTGATTTATATTATATTTTCTGTTTCTTACAATATATTGAATCATTTAATGATTTAATATAAGTGTTTTATTTGCTGGCTCCAAAATATTCAATTCAATTGCCTTTTCAAATAACTTATTTACTGCACGCACGCCTTTTTCTCCTAGCTTAAGTGTATATTTATTTACATATAATCCGATATGTTTCTCAATAACATCATCCTTCATTACCTGGGCATTAGACTTAACATAATTCCTTGAAGCTTCAGGATTATCCAAGGCAAACTTGACAGAACGTTCTATAATACGATTTATCTTTTGTTTTATCTTATCTGAAATTTTCCGCTTTATTGCAATGCCTCCCAAAGGAATAGGACCCTGTGCCATCTCTTCCCAAAATTCACCGAGATCCACAACCTTTTTCAGGCCTCTTTTTTGATAGGTAAATCGGTTTTCATGAATAATGACCCCTACCTCTACTACCCCATTGACTATATTATCTTCAATCTCAGAAAAAAGCAGCTCTTTTTTATTTATAGCATCTGGATATGCCATGCAAAACAAAAGGTTGGCCGTAGTAAACTTTCCCGGTATGGCAACATTTAATTTTGGAATCTCAAGTGATGGTTGTTTAATTTCTGTATTGGAAATTACAAGAGGCCCACAATTATTCCCTAAAGCGCTACCTGATTCAAGCATAATATAGTCATCCCATGCATATCCATAGGCATGGTAACTTAGTTTAGAGACATCTAATTCCTTGGCAAAAGCTCGCCTATTCAGATTCTCAACATCCTCCATAACGACCTCAAATTTGATTCCCTCTGTATCAATTTTCCCATTTACCATTGCATCAAAGATGAAAGTATCATTTGGGCAACTTGAATATCCAATACTTAGCTTCATATCAAGAGAGGTCTTCTATAATATCCATGGTTTTGGATGCCAAGTTATTGATTGCCAGGTCCAGCTCCCATTTAGACCTATCTCGGTCTTCAACATAATTAGAAATCGATCTAAGCTGTATTGCAGAAAGTTTAGCTTGATCGCAGGCATAAAAAAATGCAGCTCCTTCCATAGTTTCAACATCTGGATTGTTCTTTTCTTGCAATAAATTAATTGTTGCCTGATTACCGTGGACCTTATTAACTGTAATACCCTGTGCAATCTTTAGATTACTCAAAATCGCACATTTAACTGAATGACTTGAATGAAAATAGAGATGTCGTTCATCAACTAACCCTAGAAGATCAGCATAAATAAAATTTGCACCATCCTCGGCTCCTAGCTCAAAAATCATATCCTGAGTCACATTAACAACTTCACCTAGCTCAAAAGACCGATTAAAGCTACCCGCTATACCTAAATTGATTACTAGATCAATAGTATTTATAGCAGCCAAGAACTTCCCTAAACTATATGCAGTAGAAACCATACCTACTCCTGTAACCAATAAATCCAAGGCATGATCTTTAAAACTACCTGACTCACCTGAAAACCCCAACCTTTGTCTCAATGGATAGAATTCTTTTTCAGTAGCAGAAACAAGCAAAATCTTCATTTCTATCAGGTTTTTCGCATTGTTTTATGGTTACAATTAGACAAATATATCTATAATCCAATCAGTTATAATTATATTTGCTATAAGACAATAAGCAAATATGATATACATCACCAGAAAAGAACATTTTTGCGCCTCGCATAAATTATACGTACAAGAATGGAGTGAGGAAAAGAATAGGGAGATCTTTGGAAAATGCTCAAATCCAAATGGACACGGCCACAATTACTCCATTTATGTTACAGTTAAAGGTGAGGTAGATTCAAAAACGGGATTTCTGATCAATTTGAAAATTATTTCCAAGTTAATTCAGGATTATATTCTGGAGAAGATTGACCATAAAGACTTTAATTTAGACGTTGAGTTCATGAAAGGGATAATCCCTACTACAGAAAATATTACCAGAGAAATATGGCGGAAACTTGAAGGTCCGATCAATGAACTTTCTTGTCAATTACACTGCATAAAGTTGCAAGAAACTGAAAAAAACTATGCAGAATATTACGGAGAATAATAATTAATTTTTAATAAAACCATGGCGAGCTCAAACCACAATACGATCCTTACAAATAACCGTAAGGAAGAAAGAATACAAGCTGACAACCTTGATGATTCTGCTTTAAACTCTATAGCAAAAAAATACAAGGAGATACTTATTGATTTAGGAGAAGATGTAACCAGGGAAGGTTTAGAAAAAACACCGTTTAGAGTTGCTAAATCTCTTCAGTTTCTTACTCATGGTTACAAAATGGACCCTACAGCAATAATTAAAAGTGCCATGTTCAAGGAGGACCACAAACATATGGTTATTATAAAAGATATCGAGCTTTATTCCATGTGTGAGCATCATTTGCTTCCATTTTTTGGCAAGGTACATGTAGCCTATATCCCCAATGGACACATAGTAGGATTAAGCAAGATACCCAGGATTGTAGATGCATTTGCCAGAAGACTTCAAGTGCAGGAAAGACTCACAGATCAGATTAAAGATTGTATTCAAGACACTTTAAACCCTCTTGGGGTAGCAGTGGTGATTGAAGCCAAGCATTTATGTATGTTAATGCGTGGGATCCAAAAACAAAACTCGGTAGCAACAACTTCTTCCTTCACAGGTGCTTTTTTAAAGAAAACCACTCGCTCTGAGTTCATTAGCCTTGTGAGTGCCAATTTGAGTTAGAAAGACGGTAGAAATATAAAAATCAATATTTATTAATGTTCAATTATGAAAGCATTTGTGTTTCCTGGGCAGGGATCTCAATTCCCTGGGATGGGAAAGGATCTATATGAAAGCTCTGCAAAAGCAAAAGAATTATTTGAAACAGGCAATGATATTCTGGGTTTCAGAATATCGGATATTATGTTCAATGGTTCTGAAGATGAGCTAAAACAAACAAAAGTTACCCAACCTGCTATATTTCTTCATTCGGTTATTTTAGCAATTGCCGGAGAAAACGAATTTCATGCAAATATGGTTGCAGGGCATTCACTTGGAGAATTCTCAGCACTTGTAGCAATTAAGACTTTGTCTTTTGAAAATGGGCTTAAGCTAGTATCTCAGCGTGCAAACGCTATGCAAAAAGCTTGTGAAGTTGAACCATCAACTATGGCTGCTATTATCGGATTACCTGGAGATGTGATTGAAAATATCTGTGAGAAAATTGATGACATTATAGTTCCCGCAAATTATAACTGTCCTGGACAAATCGTTATTTCCGGAACCATAAAAGGAGTTGACACAGCTTGTGATTTACTAAAAGAAGCAGGTGCCAGGATGACATTAAAGCTACCTGTCGGTGGTGCCTTTCATTCTCCATTAATGGAATCTGCAAGCACTTCTCTTGCAATGGCAATAGCTAGCACAACATTCAATCAGCCTAATTGTACCATTTTTCAGAATGTAAATGCAATGGGCGTTTCAGATCCTGAGGAAATCAAAAAAAACCTGGTTCTACAGCTAACCGCTCCTGTTAAGTGGACCCAAACGATTGAAAACATGATCGCTGCAGGAGCATCCTCGTTTACAGAGGTAGGACCAGGCAATGTATTGCAGGGATTGGTTAAAAAGGTTGACAGAAAGATGGAAGTTAGTTCGTTCTAGACTCACCAAACAACCCTGCATTTAACAGTCTGCCAGCTCCCAGCAGCTTGTGAAGATGTGGATCTTGTAATGTTCGTTTGAGCATCTCAACATAATTAAGATTGTGGCAGTCTGTTCCTAAAAAATCAATCATATTATTATCAATCAGAAATTTTGCAGCTTTTTTGCATTGTGGTCCATATTGGCCTCCTAATGAAGTTATGTTTAACTGCAGCAAAACACCCATGTCTTTTAGCTTCTCATATTGTATCAAGTTATTATGCCAATATGGATATCGTTCTACATGAGCTAACACCGGATTACAGCTATTTGTTTTCATCTCAAAGACAAGTCTTTCTAAATATTCGGGAGCATTGATCATAGAAAGTTCGAAAAGCACATAATTATCTCCAAACTTCAGCAAATCTCCTTCTTTAAGTTTTACTTCAAAATCAAAATCGAGATAGTACTCCGCAGCCGCTTCCAACTCAATATCAATATGTTCTCTTTTAAGGGCTTCCTGAACTTCTATCAAACCTCCTTCTATTATTTCAGGAGTATTCTTATAAAAATCACTCATAATATGCGGAGTCGTAACAAGTTTTTTATATCCAAGGGCCTTTAACGCCCTGATCAATGCAATAGAATCTTCAATAGTTTTAGCTCCATCATCTATTCCTGGAATTAGGTGAGAATGCATATCAACTTTGAGCACACTCAAATCAGCGGAGGGCAGTACTTGTTTACGAGAAAAAAAGTCTTTAAGTAATCCCATATTGATTATCGTAATATTTTTGATAATCACCAGAAGTGACAGAAGCAAGCCAATCCTCATTGGCTAGATACCAGTCTACTGTTTTCTCCAACCCCTCCTGAAACTGTAGTGAAGGTGACCATCCTAATTCATTTTGTAATTTAGATGAATCTATAGCATACCTTAGATCATGACCAGCACGATCTTCAACAAAAGTGATAAGTTTCGCAGATTCTCCCACATCTCTTTTTAATTTTTCATCCATAATCCCACAAAGAGCTTTAATCAAATTAATATTCATCCACTCATTGTTTCCACCAACATTATAGGTTTCTCCAATAACCCCATGATGAAATATCACATCAATTGCCTTAGCATGGTCTTCAACAAATAACCAATCACGGATATTTTCACCTTTACCATAAATAGGGATATCTTTTTTCTTTTGAATGTTATTAATAGCAAGTGGAATCAATTTCTCTGGAAATTGAAAAGCGCCATAATTATTTGAACAATTTGAAACTACTACTGGAAGTTTATAGGTATGATAATAGGCTCGAACCAGATGATCAGAGCTAGCCTTAGAGGCAGAATAAGGTGACCTTGGATCATAAGCAGTTGTTTCTAGAAAAATCCCATCTTCCCCCAAAGACCCATATACCTCATCCGTTGAGATATGATAGAATCTATAATTCCCGCCTTCAGCCCATTCATTTCTTGCGGCATTAAGCAAGTTTAATGTGCCTAGAATATTGGTGTCAATAAACTCCTTTGGATTTGCAATGGACCGATCTACATGAGATTCTGCAGCTAAATGAATTACCGAATCAAAGTGGAATTCTTGGAAAATGTTTTGCATTAAGTCCGAATCCACAATATCTCCTTTTATGAAGCTGTAATTATCTTTTGTTTCAATTTCTTTAAGGTTCTCAAGGTTTCCAGCATAGGTAAGCTTATCTAAATTATAAATGTCATAATCAGGATAATTATTTACAAACAGCTTTATTACATGAGAACCAATAAAGCCGGCTCCACCAGTAATTAATATTTTTCTCTTAATCCGCTCCATAAACTAAGGTTTTTGTTGTGATAAGTGTTCGTTCCAGTTCCATGCAGAATGCACCATTTCATTCAAGCTTCTTTTAGCATGCCATTTTAATTTTTTATTTGCCAAACTCGGATCTGCATAAACCTTTTCTACATCTCCATCCCTCCTTTTCATTATCTCAAAATTAATTTTTCTTCGGGTTACTTCTTCAATAGCAGCGATTAACTCCAGTACAGAGGTCCCATTTCCCACACCTACATTGTACACTTCCATTGAATTTTCAGTCTTTTGATCAATCAGATATTCAATGGCCTTTACATGCGCTTCAGCCAGATCCATAATATCAATATAATCCCTTATACAACTGCCGTCACGTGTATTATAATCACCGCCATAAACCATAAACCTATCTCTACTACCCCTTGCTGTATCCATTAAGGCAGGCATAACATTATCTGCATATTCTGAAGGGAATTCACCAAGCTTAGCAGAGGGATGTGCCCCAATAGGATTAAAATATCTTAAGGCAACAGATTTAATACTTCCATTTTTTGTTGTGTCTCTGATAATCTCTTCAGAAATTCTTTTTGTATTGCCATATGGAGATACTGCTGGCTTAAGCGCAGTTGTTTCTTTGACAGGAATTTCTGAAGGTTCACCATAGACACTACAGGAAGAAGAGAACACCAATTTAGTCAAATTATAATCCTCCATCGCAAGCAACAGGTTTATCAGTGCCAAAAGGTTATTATGATAATACTTTAGGGGCTTTTCCGTAGATTCTCCCACATTCTTATAAGCCGCAAAATGAATAAGAGCAGAAATGTTTTTCCCAATTTCAGAATCAAAAAAATCTCTGAGATTATTTTGTTCACATAAATCCAAATGAACAAATAAAGGCAATACACCAGTGATCTGATTAATTCTATCCAGCACTTCAAGATTAGAATTTACAAGATTGTCAATTATAACTACCTCATAACCATTTTCAATCAGAGAGACTGCTGTATGAGAACCAATATATCCCAGTCCGCCTGTTATAAGTACTTTCTTTACCAAGATTGGATTATAATTTTTTTGAACTGGTTAAAGGCTCCAGTATTTAAGCTCATTAATTTTTCCGTTATATAGGCCTTTTATATCAATAAGGATTCCTTTGTCTGCCAGGATGGATTTAAAATATTCTTCATCTTTATTTATGTACTGTTTATGGTTTACGGCAACAACAACTGCATCATAGTCATCGTTCAGATCTTCCGTCAACCCAAATTCATATTCCTTAAATAGTTCTACAGATGAAGCATATGGGTCGG
The DNA here is from genome assembly GCA_012965625.1 of Flavobacteriales bacterium. GTDB lineage: Bacteria > Bacteroidota > Bacteroidia > NORP154 > NORP154 > UWMA-0041. Next base: position 26,688 of record DTSC01000206.1, read on the forward strand.
TAACATCAACGGTAACAGCAAACGACTTTAATTCTTTTACAATATCGGCAACTTTTGAATTTCGAATATCTGTAACATCCTCTTTAAAAGTTGCACCCATAATAAGCACCTTTGACTCAGAGATATGCTTCCCTGAAGCTATTATAAGCTTTACCGTTTGTTTTGCTATATAAAAACCCATTGAATCATTTACATACCTACCAGAATTGATAACCTGAGCATGATAACCATAACCTTCTGCTTTATATGTAAGGTAGTAAGGGTCTACACCAATACAATGACCGCCAACCAATCCGGGACTGAATTTTAAAAAGTTCCATTTTGAACCAGCAGCTTCAAGTACATCAAAAGTGTTAATGTTCATTTTATTAAAGATAATAGAAAGCTCATTGATAAGTGCAATATTCACATCACGCTGCGTATTTTCAATACATTTTGCTGCTTCGGCAACTTTAATGGTAGGGGCTTTATGTAATCCAGCCTCAACTACAAGACTATAAACATCTGCTATCTCATTTAAAGATTCCTCATCACATCCTGCAACAATTTTTATTACATTTTTCAAGGTATGGTTTACATCACCAGGGTTAATCCTTTCAGGGGAATAGCCAACCTTGAAATCGCGATTAAATTTTAATCCAGATTCTTTTTCCAAAACAGGGATACAATCTTCTTCGGTACAACCTGGATATACAGTGGACTCATACACAACAAAGTCCCCTTTCTCCAACACTTTGCCAATTGTCTTGGAAGCTGCCATCAAAGGAGAAAGGTCTGGGAGTTTATGCTCATCAATAGGAGTGGGAACAGCTACTATATAAAAACTTGCTTTCTTAAGAACAACTGAAGATGTTGTAAATTCAATGTCGCTGGTTTCAAAATCAGAAGCATTCAATTCATTGCTAGGATCCTGACCATTCTTCATCATTTCTACACGCTCTTCACTAATATCAAAACCTATGACAGATATTTTCTTTGCAAAAGCTAATGCAATAGGAAGGCCAACATAACCTAATCCCACTAGTGCAACTTTAGCCTCTTTGTTCTTTATTTTCTCAAACATCCTAAAAAAGTTTTATCTATACGAGTAGATTCTTTCAATAATATCAACCACCTTTAATCCTTCTGCCCCAGATAAGCTAACCGTGGTTTTTCCTTTGAGCGTGTCAATCACATTTTCCATAACAAAATTATGATTATTCGCATTTCCTTTATAATCACCATAATCATACTTTGTACTTGGTTTTGGGAATTTTGGCTCTTTATAACCATCAATATGACAATATTCTATACGCTCCATATATTGCCCTCCCAGTTTCACGCTTCCTTTACTACCAATAACAGTTATGCTACTTTCCATGTTGGTATCCCAAACTGCTGTAGAAAAATTTAAGGACCCCATACCCCCATTTAAAAATCTAAAGTTTACAAATCCTGCATCCTCAAATTCTGTTGAATCCTTATGTCTAAAGTTGTCAAACTTTGCCTCAATATCTGTTATATCACCAAAGAGCCAATACATCATATCAACAAAATGCGAAAACTGCGTAAAAAGTGTGCCTCCATCCATTTCTTTTGTGCCTTTCCATCCTCCTTTAGTATAATATTTATCATCACGATTCCAAAAACAATTTAACTGAACAATGTAAACATCTCCAATCGCACCTCTTTCTACCAAATCTTTTATCCAAAGAGCAGGGGGGGAATATCTGTTTTGCATCACACAGAAGACATGTTTAGAAACAGCAGCAGCTTTTGAAATAACTTCTTTGCAATTAGAAGTATTTAGGCCTAAGGGTTTTTCAACGACAACATGCTTATCATTCTCAAGTGCTTTAATGGAATGTTGTGCATGAAGTCCGTTTGCTGTACAAATATTTACAACATCAATTTCCAAATCAGAATCAAATAAAGCATCCATGTCTTTAAAAAGTGGTGCTTTAAAACTATCAAGACCAAGCTCCACTTTATGTGCAATATCAACTAGTCCCACCAATTCTGCTTCTGGATTTCTATCTAGCATTATGGCATGTCGTTTTCCAATATGACCACATCCAACCACTGCAAACTTTATTACATCATCAATAGAATTCATAAATAGGCTATTCTAATAGTTTAATCGCTTCAGCAACCTCATTTACCGGAAGTTTACATGCGTTATTGACACAAACATATATTATTGTCTCACCAACAACAAACTTGTTTTGCAACAAAGGTAATTTACTTTCAGTATTCGAACCAATATAAAGTTTATTTGGTATATAATAATCATTTAGCTCCATGCGCTTCTTATTGGCTTCCTTTCCAACAATTGCAATTTCATAGAAAGTCGACACATTATCTAGCATTAACATCCCCCAATTTGAATATCCGGAAGGGTATGTTGCCATATGAGGCTTAATATTATTCAACATCTGAATTGCCATCCTGGTATAAGTTGTGTCATAATAATAGTGACCTAATCTGAATAATGATTTTGCCAAACTAGAATTTGACGCTGGAATCACATTATCATTCACTTCCATTTTCCTTGCCACTAAGTCAGGGTCCAGTATTGAAGTAAAGTAAAACATACCACTAGAATGATCAAAAAAATGGGCTATCGAATAATCCAATAATTCCTTGGCAATCACCAGCCATTTCTCATCAAATGTAGACTCGTATAATGAAATATAGGCCTCACAAGTAAAGGCATAATCTTCCAAAAACCCGTTAATGGTTGTCCTGCCAGCTTTATAGCTGTGAAACAAACCACCATCATCTCGTTTCTGATTTTTTTCAATGAAATCAGCATTTTTCAAAGCCACCTTTAGAAAATCTTCTTCTTTAAATACATTATAAGCATCTAAGTATGCTTTCAGCATAATGGCATTCCATGAAGTTAATGATTTGTCATCAAGCCCTGGCCGAATCCGCTTATCTCTGACCTTCATTAAAATGTTTTTTGCTTTTGTAATTCTTGCATCAAGATCATTTACTGTAATCTTATGCTTTGTGGCAATTTTTTCTCTTGATTCTTTTCTCAATAAAATATATTTACCTTCCCAAAATCCGTTCTCATTTATGTTATAATAATCACTAAATAGTCCATAATCACTAGCCAACAATTCCTTGAGTTCATCTTTTTTCCAAACATAGAATTTACCTTCCTCTCCTTCACTATCTGCATCAAGTGCAGAATAAAAAGCCCCAACCTTATCGGTCATTTCTCTTTGAACAAATTCAAGTGTTTCGAAAACGACTTCTTTGTATAGCGGTTCCTTGGTTTTCTGGTATGCCTCAGCATAGAGTGAAACCAATTGTGCATTATCATAAAGCATTTTCTCAAAATGAGGAACCTTCCATAAATTATCTGTAGAATACCTTGCAAAACCACCCCCCAAATGATCATAAATTCCTCCAAAGGCCATTTTATTAAGGGTAAGCTTTACATGGTCTAATACCTTCTCGTTTTCTGAAGAATGTGCATATCGAAGTAAAAACTGATAATTATTGGGAATAGGAAATTTAGGTGCTTTATTAGAGCCTCCCTCCTTATTATCAAACCTTTTTGACCATGATTCAACAAGATTGGTCAAATCTTCCATATTAAACTCAGGCTTGGACTTATTCAAAGAAATCAATTCACTACCCTTAATTCCTTCCGTAAGTTTTTGAGCAAATTCTTTTACTTTATTTGGGTTTTGCTCATATTCATCAGCCACCTTTTGAAGTATTTGCAACCATTGTTGCTTAGAGAAATAGGTGCCCCCAAAAAAGGGCTTCCCATCTGGCAAAGCAAAGCAATTTAATGGCCACCCTCCCCTTTGGTTCATCAATTGGACAGCATTCATATAAACCTGATCAATATCTGGTCTTTCTTCACGATCAATTTTAATACAAATAAAATTTTCATTCATCACTTTTGCCACTTCTTCATCCTCAAAACTCTCGTGTTCCATTACATGACACCAATGGCATGCAGAATAGCCAATACTT